>JAQUHH010000312.1 GCA_028683685.1 Bacteroidales bacterium | reverse complement strand
TGCTTCATTTGCAAAACAGTACGGAATCAATACATCCGTTTATTCACGGTTAAAAAATGGCGAAAAGGACGGCTTACTAAAAGATGCACAATGGTTGCAAATGGGCAGGCGTTTGAATGTTTCGACATGCGAACGGCAATGGAAGGCAGCAAAAACTATTGTGTTTGCTTACATCGAGCAGGAGCTTCTGTTTTGCAAAAATTACGCAAAAGCTCGCATCTTTGTCGATGATTGCGGCATTGGCAAGACTTTTACGGCAAAGTATCTTAGCCGCACGCTCAAAAATTGCTTCTACATAGATGCAAGCCAGGCGAAAACAAAAAATCAATTCATTCGATTGCTAGGTCGCACCATTGGCGTTGGCGAAACGGGTCGCATTCACGACATTAAGGCTGACATTAAATATTCGCTGCACGCACTGCCAAATCCTGTGGTAATTGTCGACGAGGCTGGCGACTTAGATTATAACGCAATGTTGGTGCTGAAGGAATTGTGGAATGCTACCGAAAACGCCTGTGGCTGGTATATGATTGGAGCCGATGGTTTGCGTGCGAAGTTGTTGCGAGGAATTTCTAACAAAAAAGTTGGTTATAGAGAACTTTTTTCACGCTTTAGCGAAAAATTTTCATCCGTGGTGCCTCACGAGAGAATCGAAAAAGAACGCTTTTACCGTCAGCTAATTACAGATGTGTTGAATATTAATGCCAATCCTGACATCGTGCCTCAAATCGTAAAAAAGTGCATGATACAGCACGAAGGTAACATCGGAGGATTGAGACGTGCTGAGAGTCTATTAATATTAAATCAAGAATCATGAGCCGGACATTAAGTATTAATAATCTATACAGTCAGTCGTTCACTACGCTCGAATTTGACGGTGTGTATGAGCCTGTATTTGGTTCGCCCTCCGATAATGGTGCCTGGTTGATTTTTGGTTCGGAAAAAAACGGCAAGACGACCATGGCTCTTATTCTTGCAAATTACTTATCGCAACAAAAAAAGACATTGTATTTGTCAGCTGAAGAGGGCACAGCAGAACCTGCATTTGTGGATGCTTGCAAGCGTTCAGGCTTAGAGGCAAACAATCGCAATTTGCATTTCATCAACTACATTTCTGTTGATGACTTGTCTCTAAAATTAAGTAAACGCAAATCTGCATCTATCATATTCATCGACAATTGCACAGTTTATAAGGACGAATTAAAGGGCGGTGCTCTGAAAGATTTGCTAGATAGGCACCCCAAAAAGCTTTTCATCTTTCTGGCTCACGAGGAGCGAAAGGAGCCCTATACTGCGGTTGCCAAATACATTAGTAAGATTGCAAAGATAATCATTCACGTCGAAGGTTTGGCGTGCAATTGCTACGGTCGTATTCCTGGTGGAACATTAACTATAAATGAGGATATGGCAACGCTTTTTCATGGAATGAAATCAACTAAAACAAACATATGAAGTCATTATCAGTTAAAAACCCTTACGCTCAATTAATTCTTCAAGAATTTAAAACCATTGAGGTACGCAGTCGGAAAACACTACATCGTGGAGATATTCTGATTTGCGTGAGCAAAAACATTACCTATGCACATCAGGTACATTGGAACGATGCGGATGTGCCTGCATACGAAGACATCAACGTTTTGTACGAAGGCGTGGGAATGGCCATCGCCATTGCCGAAATTGTTGATGTAACACCATTCGAGGCTCGTCATGAGTCCTTGTCGTTTGTAAAGTTCAATCCTCATCATCCAATGTTTGCGTGGCATTTGGACAACATACGCCCGATAGAACCATTCGAGGTTAGCGGTTCTTTAGGTTTTTTTGAGACCCCAGATCATATGATTAAAATCAAAACAAAATGAATACGAAAATTAAGATAACAAAAGCTGTATATGAACCACTTAGCAATAGATTGGTATTTTATGCTGGCGAAAAACCGCAACTTGGATTTGTGGGCAATATTGCTCATTCAAAAATGATGCAAGTATTAAGTAATCCTGAAATTGAATTGATATTTAAAGATTCTGAAGATATGGAAAATGCAAAATTGATTAAGCAAATGCACGCCATTATGGCTGCAAAAGGTTTGATGGACATGAAGCCCGACATTCTTGCAATGTACGAGGTTAAGTCGTCAAAAGAATTGACACACGAACAGCTGCACGCAATTGTTAGTTATTTGAAAGGTGCCGACTCTGAAGAGGATCTTCGACACAATCGGTCTGTGGTTTTATATTGGTTAGGAAAACTTGGAGTCAAAGGAAGCAAACAGGATGGATGGGACGATGTGAACAACTATTTGCAACAACCCCGGATTGCAGGAAAGGTGCTCTATCAAATGAGTGTGAAAGAGCTGCATGAAACCACTGCCCGTTTGCGTATGATTTATAATAAAAATCAAAATAAATCTGAGCATATAAACAGGCTAAAAACCCTTAATTAACATGACAAAACAGGAAGATATACTGCAAAAAAGAGCCAATGAGCTTGAAATATGGCTACTGGCAAATCCTGGTCACGCCGATTATGAATCGAAAAATCGGCAACATAATCTTTTGCTCAGCAAAATTCAAGCTCGTGATGACAGAGATGAAAGGCGTAGATATCCCGAAGCAACCTGTTATTTGGGGTTAAATGAAGTTTCAATACCAATTAAATACAGTTTATAATGGCAAAAACAATAGAGTTTAAAAGAAGGCTTCGCATCGACATCATCATGAAACGAAGCGAACTGCACGGGTTACACTTGCAGGAAGAAAAACTAGACAAAGAAATGACAGTAGGCAATATCGTTGTCGGAAATGTTACGGAGCTTAGCAGAAAAAGAACTCAGATAGCAGATGAAATACAAAAAACTGAAGGAGAATTGGCAAACCTAAAAATCAAATATGAATCCTTAATATAAAAAAAATGGCACAACAAAAATCAAAAACGGAATTTTGGTTCGACGAGGCAGGTACTCGTATTCCTTA
>JAQUHH010000311.1 GCA_028683685.1 Bacteroidales bacterium | reverse complement strand
GAATCACGGACGATTAAAAATGATAATAATATTTTACAATCTGGAAATTATTTATTCTTTTTGGACCGTAATTCCATTACTCTTTCATTGTGGACAATGAAAGAATGGATGTGGAAATCGGAAGATGATTATTATAAATTATCTTCAAAATGGAATCACGATAGTCTGTATTATTTGCCACCCTTTGGTGAATGGACATTTTTAGCAAAATTTGATGGGACAAATTTCATGAAAAAAGAACAAAATGTGAGTTTCAAATATGAAAAAATCAAACCTAACAACATCGATTCTACCAATTTGTCAATTCTCAAAAAAAGAGAATTGCACAACTATAAAACAAAGCCAACAAATAGAATTAATCGATAAAATTAACAACTGGAAATCAAAAAGAACAACATCAAAGTATTCCTTATTTCACAAGCCTTCCTAAACGATTGACATTGTACATCTTATACATTTAAAAACAAGGAATACCGAGGCAAAACAGATAATATTTTCATTTTTCAACAGTCATTAGTGTTTAAAATTCTACATTTGTAATAATATATCACTAATAAACCTATACTTATGAAAAAACTATGTAGTTTGATATTCGTTTTAATTCTGGGACTTCATTATTCTTTTTCTCAAGGATTGGTGCCAGACCATTTAAACAAAATGCAAATGGTTACGAATGTAAGCATCTCTCCTACTGGAAATTATGTTGCATATTTAAACATTATTCAAAAAGACATCAAAGATGGTGTTGGATATGCAAACCGAGATTTGTATGTTTACGACACCAAAAAGAAGACTCACCGTTTGTTAAATACGGGCATTGCTCCTATTTCTTCTTTGAACTGGCTGCCCGGCGAAGACAAAGTTAGCTTTCGCCAAAGATCTGAGGGACAAAAAAACATTCAGGTTTTTTCATTGGATGTTCGTTCCGAGAAAATAGAGCCATTAACATCGTTTGAACAAAATGTCGGCTCTTACGAGTTCCGAAATAAGGAAGAAATTGTTTTCACGTCCTTAAGAAATCCAGTGGCAGAAAAACAAGCACTTTTAGATCAAAAAATTGACCTAAAAGTTTTTCAAGAAGAGTTTCAACATCTTGAGCTATATCGTTATAACATCAAAACAAAAAAAACAGTACAAGTTTTATCAAACAAAACCGTTTATGATTTTGTAATTTCACCAGACGGCTCCAAAGTTGTTGCCGCCATTACGGACCAGAATTATATTGATGATGAATATATGTTTAAAAAAATACACATCATCGATCTTGAAAACGGAAAAATCTTAAAAAAACTGGATAATCAGGGAAAACTGGGCAAAATGGCGTGGAGTCCAGATGGCAAGCAAATTGCTTTTGTAGCCGCTTCGGGTTTGCACGACGCTGTTTGTGGCAGTCTTTTCATCATGAATGTAGAAAATCAAAATGAAAAATACGAAAATCTTACCAATATTGTAAAAGGGCTCGAACTATCTGTAAAAGATGTAATTTGGGAAAACAATAATACTCTTTTATTTACATCTGAAGAGAGTGTTGACGTTACATTGAGTCGTTATGATATATCAAAAAAGAGCATCAGTCATGTCATCAAACCGTCACTTGTGGCTTTCTCTGAAGTTTCCTATTTTGACAACCAAGTCTATTTTGCGGGTAATACTTGGCAATATCCGAATGAATTAATGCATTTTGACCTAAAAAAATCGCAATTAACTAAAGTTTCAACGCACAACGACAGCTGGCTAAAAGACGTTAAATTGGCTCGTCAAGAAAAAATCACCTATAAAGCCCGTGACGGAAAATCCATCGATGGTGTTTTGGTATATCCTTTAAATTATCAAGAAGGAAAAAATTATCCCATGATTGTTTACATCCATGGCGGTCCCGAATCGGCGGTTCAAAATGCGTGGATGAATCATTATTCAACATGGGGGCAATTTGCTGCGGCTCGTGATTATTTTGTTTTTTCGCCCAACTACAGAGCCAGTTCCGGACGTGGAGTAGATTTTACCATGGCTGGATATGGCGAGCTTCTGGGTGCCGAATACAATGATGTATTGGACGGCATTGATTATTTAATTGCAAGTGGAAAAGTGGATAAAAGCAAAGTGGGCATTGGTGGCGGCTCATACGGCGGATATTTTGCTGCATATTCGGCAACAAAACACAGCGAGCGATTTGCTGCATCCGTTGTTTTTGTAGGAATATCAAATCAGGTTTCAAAAAGGAATACCACCGATATTCCTTTGGAAGATTATCTCGTTCATTGGGGATTTTGGAATCACGAAAACATGGAAAAAGTATGGGAAGCAAGTCCTGTAAAATTTGCAAAAGGAAGTCAAACAGCAACTTTAATTTTGCATGGCGAAGAAGACACTCGAATTCCTACTTCGCAAGGCAAGGAATTATATACCGCCTTAAAACTTCATGGCGATGCTCCCGTTCGTCTGATTCTATATCCAGGAGAAGGTCACGGCAATGCAAAAAACATCAACCGCTATGATTTTTTAGTGAGAACTTTGGATTGGTTTGATTTCTACTTAATAAAAAATCCTGGCTCTAAAGAATTACCAGGAAAATACATAAAATACGAATAAAAATAAAACAAAAAAAAGCTCTTGAAATTTCAAGAGCTTTTTTTAAAATTTTACTTTAATTCACATTTTCCAACTGAATTAGCAGTCCAAGTAGCATTTAAAGCATCACATGATTCAGTAGCATCACTTTTTTTAACACTTTCATAAGGATAACTGATTGAAGCAATTCCATCCACTGTGCTGGTACATTCACAAGTGTAATCTTTTTTACAAGAACTCATTGAAATAGCAGCAAAAGCAACAAATCCGAATACGATTAATGTTTTTTTCCTTACTACATGACAAAAATTATAACACCTTGATATTCACATGATTATGTTCATAACTTTATTAAAATTAATGCTGTAATAAACTGGTATTCAGTATCTTAGATGAAAAATTTGCACATCTA
>JAQUHH010000310.1 GCA_028683685.1 Bacteroidales bacterium | reverse complement strand
TGTGAATAAGTGTCAACTAAATCTATATAAACTAGTGTTTTGATGATTCTCTGATTGTTTTTCATGTCTGTTTTTTTCTGATTTTCCGTATTGTAGTGTTGAGAAATATTTGCCTTTATGATTTCTAAATAATTTAATTTTCTTGATTTTTTCAATGTTTATAATAAAAAGAGTCTTTATTAAGACAAGTTCATTTTTTGTTTTAATTTTGTGATTGCAAATATGTCAAAATGGGAAAGAAACAGAAATTTTATGTTGTTTGGAAAGGCCTAAAGCCTGGAGTTTATAAAACATGGGAAGAGTGCAAGCAACAAATTAATGCTTTTGAAGGGGCTCGCTATAAATCATATGCAAGTGAAGGGGAAGCGAACCAAGCTTTTCATCATCCTGAAAAAGCATTTGCAAAGAAAGCTGTTCAGCCTAAGTTTGTATATCCAAGTATTTCTGTAGATGCAGCCTGTAGCGGAAATCCAGGCGTGATGGAATACAGAGGAGTGGATACGAAAACACGTGTGGAGATTTTTAAAAAAGGACCATTTCCCGATGCGACCAATAATATTGGTGAGTTTTTGGCGATTGTGCACGCTTTGGCTTTGATGAAGAATCAACAAACTTTCTTCCCCATTTATACCGACTCGATGACAGCGCTTTCTTGGATTAAAAACAAAAAAGCCAAAACGAAACTAGAGAGAACAGAATTCAACAAGGAGGTCTTTGTATTGCTACAGAAAGCTGAGTTATGGCTGATTAACAACCCTGTAAATGTTGCTTTGATGAAATGGCCCACCGATCTTTGGGGAGAAATTCCTGCTGATTTTGGAAGAAAATAGAGGTTTTGTTCGATAGAATATAGGCATATAGACAGATCAAATTTTCGCAGATTTGTTTTTTTTCAAGACACTATTTATAGAGAATCAAAACTTTGTTTTTTGAATCCAATTCCCATTTCTTGAATTTGTCTAAAAAGCTTTTGCCACAAAGCAATGAGCCTTCGTCAATAACTCCAATAATAACGTTGTTTACGGTATATTCTCCAATGTGAATATTGTCAATTCGCACCATTTGTGCATTTATTATTTGGTTGTTAGCAAGTTTGTATTCGGATTTATAAAGATAGTTTTCTTTTTTCAAAACACCTTCAATCAATAAGTCGCGTTCAGTATTCCTATCAATAATTAAATCGGTGGCACCGGTATCAAATAAAAAATATCTCTCGATTCCTCCAATGGATATTTTCAGTTTGAAGCCTTGTCCTATATTATCAATTAATGGAACAATGCTTTGTTCTGTTTTCCCTTTGATGTCGTTGCTTTCGTATAAGTTTTCTGGTTCCAAAATGATATCGTCCTCAAACAATATGGAAACACAAGGCAATACAACTTCGTTATAGATAGTGCTATTTTCATCTTCAATTTTCTGAAGGTCTTCGAATGTGTATCCGCTATTTAGTAGTTTTCCGATGGCACAGTTGCAATATACTTCTGCCATCTCTTTTGTCCAGAAGTCATCCATCATTTCCTTGTTATTGATAATTTCATCAACACAGCTTT
The DNA here is from genome assembly GCA_028683685.1 of Bacteroidales bacterium. GTDB lineage: Bacteria > Bacteroidota > Bacteroidia > Bacteroidales > WCHB1-69 > JAQUGA01. Next base: position 1,443 of record JAQUHH010000310.1, on the reverse strand, counting down.
TTACACCAAGAATTTTGTAGGATTCGTTGTTTTCGGGATATTCAAATTTATAATTATTTGTCAGCTTGACATTGTTTTCAATACAATCCATGAAGATTTTAAAATTATTGTCTTCGATGAGTAATTCTGATAAGTTATTCTCTTTCAAAGCTTTTTCTAAATCCCAACTGTAAATATTGGGAATTAGGTTGTCACAAAAACAGGCACAATAGCTGTATTCAGTTATTTTAATTCCTTCTGTTTTTTCTGCTGACACCTGAGCTCCTTTGGCACAATCTGAAATGAAATCTTTTCTATTTCCAATTGAAACACCATCTTTTGTTTTCACTTCTTGTGAATGGGCATTTGAAAAATGAATCAAAAAAGCCACAAAAAGCAAATTCTTCAATAAAGCTTTAAAAAGTGCCATGTTATTATTTTGTTTGTTGTAGCAACAAATATAGACTAAAAAACAATGTTTAAATGTTTTTAAAATGTTTTAGAGGGTTTTGTTTTTGTAAAATCTGCTCAATTTACATTTTTTAATTTTTGTTTGATGGGCATAAAAAAAGCCGTTTTATAAAACGGCTTTTTTTTAGAGCGAAAGACGAGACTCGAACTCGCGACCCTAACCTTGGCAAGGTTATGCTCTACCAACTGAGCTACTTTCGCAAAGAGTACCCGGGGCGGGACTTGAACCCGCACGACCGTAATGGTCAAAGGATTTTAAGTCCTTCGTGTCTACCAATTCCACCACCTGGGCATCTGTAAATGTTTTTAAGAACGATTTTAGAGCGAAAGACGAGACTCGAACTCGCGACCCTAACCTTGGCAAGGTTATGCTCTACCAACTGAGCTACTTTCGCAACATTTTGGAATGCAAAAGTAATACTTTTTTTTTATTAAACAAGAAGGCAGTGAATAAAAATAAAAAAATGATTCCTTTTTTTCTTTAATAATCTCATTTTAAAGCTGTTTTATTCTGTTTTTGAACTCAATTAAAATTTAAAACCTCCCAATTTCGTTTTTGTTTCCTCAAAATATCTAAAAACTCTTGCAAACAATCTTTTTTTTTGTATTTTTGTCAGCGGATTTGGAAATATTGTTTTTTCAATCGTCCTTTTTAGGGGCATTAGCTCAGTTGGCTAGAGCGTTTGACTGGCAGTCAAAAGGTCATCGGTTCGATTCCGATATGCTCCACAAAAAAGAGTTGCAATCGCAACTCTTTTTTTATTTTCAATTTGAGTCAAAAGGTCATCGGCACCGAAAATCAGAACGGTTTTTTTACCGTTCTGTAATTTCCGAGTGTCCTCGTCATTGTGCAAACTCTTTAAAAAAAGAGTTTGTCAATAATCGGGATTCGATTCCGATATGCTCCACAAAAATGAGTTGCAATCGCAACTCTTTTTTTATTTTCAATTTGAGTCAAAAGGTCATCGGCACCGAAAATCAGAACGGTTTTTT
>JAQUHH010000309.1 GCA_028683685.1 Bacteroidales bacterium | reverse complement strand
TTTTTCTTATTTCAATCATTTTATTCCCGATTTAATTTACAATATTACAAAAAAAATGTATCATGAATGTTTTTTTTTCAAAAGTAGTATATTTTTTTTAAGAATTCATCCCTTTTCTACGATGTTTATTGAAAAAAGTTTGATTTTCATGATTTTTTAATATTTAAAACAATATTTTTGCCTTTAAATTGTTAGTTCATTTGTTAGATTTAAAATAAACTATAGCTACAAGACGTATGATGAAGTTGAAATATTGGGTAGTGTTTGTAATATTTTTTCTTTTTGCTCATTTTAATTTATTGGGACAATTCCTTTCTTATTCAGATACAATTAGTTGGAGTACTCCTGAAAAAGTTTTTATGAGTGATATAATCGTTAAAAATATTATTAATTTTCCGAACGGACAATTTGCTAGTCCGAATAGTGCTGTGCCTCATTGGGTGAAAAGAATTGCACTCCAAAGTAAAGCAAATACGTTGGAGGCTCGTTTGATTGTGTATGAAACCACGACGTTAAGTGCTGAAAATGCTCGTTTGTTAGAGCTTGACTTGCAGGAAATTGATTCCAAATTTGATTTGAAATCTTATATTTTTAAAGAAAGAACAAATCCGTATCTCCATTTTTTACTTTTCCCGATTCGTAAAAATAGTTCCGGAAATTATGAATTGATAAAATCTTTTACCATTGAATATTCATTGAGAGATGAAAAAAGAACAGAGAATCAAAAATCCTATGCTCAAAATTCAGTATTGCGTTCTGGAAATTGGTATCGTTTTGCTGTTAGAAGTACTGGTATCGCTCAAATTACATTTATGGATTTAAAAAATATGGGCATTGACCCAGAATCCATTTCACCTTCTTCAATTTCGGTATATGGAAATGGTGGAAATGTATTGCCTGAATCAAATGCCACTTTTCGCTATGATGATTTGCAAGAAGTGGCCATTCAAATTGTTGGGGGTGAAGATGGTACGTTTGATGAAAATGATTATATTTTATTTTATTCTAAAGGTCCAATTGGCTGGGAATATGATTCAAGTTTGCAAATGTTTAAGCATATTGGAAATCCATATTCGGATTTTGCCTATTATTTTATTTCTACTGATTCTTTTGTTGGAATTCAAAAAAGAGTTTCTTCAAAAGCTTCGTTGAGCCAAACGGCAAGCAATTCGTATAACTCATTTACGGATTATTCCGTCTATGAAAAAGATGCGGTAAATTTAGTCAAATCTGGGAAAAAATGGCTGGGCGAAATTTTTGATATGAATACAAGCTATAATTTCCCTTTTCGATTTAATGGTTTTGTTCCTTCTTCTTCGGCTAAATTGTTCGTAAATCTTGCTGCTGCTTCAAGTACTACTTCTACGTTTAATATTACTGTTGGAGGGCAATCATTTAATTTAGGTGTTACTCCTATTTCATATAATAACAAAAAAGCGGAATTGGCTGAAGCTGTGTATGAATTTGTTCCCAGTGTGTCTACTTTCAATGTGGGGATTTCATACAATAAGCCAAATGTCATTTCTGTTGGTTGGTTGGACTATATTAATATTAATGTAAAGCGCTATTTAAAACAAAGTGATGCTCAGCTTTCCTTTCGAGTTCCTGAAAGCGTTGGTGTTGGTAATATTTCTGAATTTGTTTTTACGGATTTACATGAAAATTCTGTGGTTTGGGATGTGACTGATTTTATTAATCCAATTCGAGTTGCAACTGTGCCTTCAGCAAATGGATTTAGTTTTAGAGACCAAAGTGATAGTTTGCGTGAGTATGTTTTGTTTGATGGTTCCTCTTTTTTACCAATTGTTAAAGGGAGTAAAATTGAAAATCAGAATTTACATGCGTTGTCAAATTGTGATATGCTTTTGGTAACTTATCCAAATTTTATAAATCAGGCAAATACTTTGGCTAATTTTCATCGCGAACAAAGAGGGTTGGAAGTTCATGTGGTGGATGTTTCTCAAATATACAATGAATTTGCTTCTGGTTCGCCAGACCCCACTGCAATAAGAGATTTTGTAAAAATGTTTTACACTCGCCATGGCGCTTCAGCTCCAAAGTTTTTATTGCTTTTTGGAGATGCTAGTTATGACTATAAAAATGTTTTGGGATACAACCAGAATTTTATTCCTACGTATCAAAATGACAATTCGGTGGATGAATATAGTTCGTGGACAACCGACGATTATTTTGGCTTATTGGATGATAATGAAGGTCAACAAGCCATTGGTAGTTTGGATATTGGCATCGGTCGTTTTGTGGTTCAATCTCAGGATCAGGCTTCTCAAATGGTTAATAAAACCATTCGTTATTTAAATCCTCATAGAATCGCTCCAAATCAAGCTACGCAAATATCTAATTTTGGAGATTGGAGAAGTTATGTCTCTATTATTGGGGATGATGAAGATAATAATGTGCATATTACGGATGCTAATAAACTGGCAAAAGTAATAGAGGATAATTTTAAAGCATACAACGTGGAGAAAATTTACTTTGACGCTTATCCTCAAGTTTCTTTTTCAGGCGGACAGCGATATCCAGATGTGGAAGATGCCATTAATCAAAGATTGTCAAAAGGAGCTTTGTTTGTCGATTATGTTGGTCATGGAGGAGAAGTGGGATGGGCACACGAAAGAGTTTTGAAAATTACGGATATTCAACAATGGACCAATACCTACAATATGCCGATTTTTATTACTGCAACTTGTGAGTTTACTCGTTTTGATGATCCATCGCGTACTTCAGCTGGTGAATTGGTCTTTTTAAACTCCAATGGTGGTGCTGTCGCTTTATTAACGACTTCCAGAGTTGCTTATTCAAATACAAATTATAATCTGAATAATGTTTTCTTAAGTAATGCTTTTGTGAAAACAGAGGGTCAATATAAAAGTTTGGGAGACTTGATGCAATTGGCTAAAAACTCAAATGCTACGAGCTATTTTAATATCCGAAATTTTATTTTGCTTGGAGATCCTTCCATAATTCCTTCATATCCAAAATAT
>JAQUHH010000308.1 GCA_028683685.1 Bacteroidales bacterium | reverse complement strand
TTTAATCCGGATGGTACTTTAAACGAAAATGCTCAATTATATGTAGGAAAAGATCGCTTTGTCGTTCGAAAAGAAATTGTTAGAGAATTGAAAGAGAAATCATTCCTTCAAAAAGAGGAAGATTATACTAATAAAGTGGGTTATAGTGAACGTACCGATGAGGTGATTGAACCAAAAATTTCCATTCAGTGGTTTTGCAATATGCAAGAAATGGCGAAGCCCGCTTTGGAAGTGGTGATGAACAATACGGTTTCATTTTATCCCGAAAAATTTAAAAATGTTTACAATCATTGGATGTTAAATATTAAGGATTGGTGCATTTCTCGTCAATTGTGGTGGGGACAGCGTATTCCGGCTTTCTATTTGCCAAATAATGAATATGTTGTTGCTTTAACAGCGGAAGAAGCATGGTCAATTGCACAACAAAAATTTCCTGAACTGAATTTGAAAATCTCCGATTTACGTCAGGATGAAGATGTTTTAGATACTTGGTTCTCCTCTTGGTTGTGGCCCATTTCTGTATTTGATGGAATCCGAAATCCTGATAATGAAGAGATTAAATATTATTATCCAACACAAGTCTTGGTAACGGCTCCTGAAATTCTGTTTTTTTGGGTGGCTCGTATGATTATGGCAGGTCAGGAATATATTAAAGAAATTCCTTTTCATCATGTATATTTAACTGGAATTGTTCGCGATAAACAGCGTCGAAAAATGTCGAAATCTCTTGGTAACTCTCCTGATCCCATAGAATTAATGGGCATTTATGGTGCCGATGGCGTGCGGGTGGGAATGCTGTTTAGTTCGCCAGCTGGAAACGATTTGCTTTTTGATGAATCACTTTGTGAACAAGGCCGAAATTTTAGCAATAAAATTTGGAACGCCATGCGTTTAGTTAAAGCTTGGGAAATAGATGAAAAGGCAGGTCAACCAGATTATGCCAAAATGGCCGTTCAATGTTTTGAAAATCAGATTAATGATTCTTTGATTCAAATTAATGAGGCATTTGATAAATATCGTCTTTCGGATGCTTTAATGATGGTTTATAAATTAATTTGGGACGATTTCTGTTCATGGTACTTAGAAGCCATTAAACCTCCTTATCAAAAGCCAATTGACTCAAAAACCCATCGCCAAACTCTTGCATTTTTTGATATTTTAATGCGTATTTTACATCCATTTATGCCTTTTATTACGGAAGAAATTTGGCATATTTTAGATGAAAAAAATGAAGGCAAATCAATTATGGTAAGCGAGATGCCAGAGCCAAAAAAAGTGGATGCAAAATTAGTGGTAGCCTTTGAAGTGGCACGCCAAATTATTATGAATATAAGAGCGGTTCGTCAAGAGAAAAATCTTCCTCAAAAAGATTTATTAGAATTGAAAATCAATGATCACAATTCTGAATTTCCAGAAAATTTCATCGATTTTATTTGCAAATTGGCAAATTTAAGCTCCATCGAAATGGTTGATTCAGCGATTCCGAATGCTTCTGCTTTTAGAGTTGATAAATTGGAATGTTTTATCCCTTTGGAAGGCAAAATTGATGTGGAATTGGAAATTAAAAAAATCAATGAAGAGATACTTTATTTAGAAGGCTTTTTGAAATCGGTAATGCAAAAACTGAGCAACGAGCGCTTTGTAAACAGCGCCCCAAAGGTAGTTGTAGAAGTGGAATTTAAAAAACGCGATGATGCTTTGGCTAAAATTGAAATTCTAAAAGATCAGTTGAAAAGTATGGGTCAATAATATTTGACAACTTCTATTGTGGTTTTATTTTTACAAGATGAAATGTATGAATTAGCTATACTTTAGCCATTTTTCTACTTCATCTTTTAGTGGATGATTAGGAATTCATTGTCTATTTTTGTATTGTTTTCTTCCTTCTTCAACCCTTTTTTTTTCATTTTCCGAAAGTTGATATGTTTTTTCAGATGCTTTAGACTCAACAATAGTTTTTATTGAGTTTAAAAAGGAGACATCATCAATACGGTTTAACTGTTCTAAAATGGAATTTCTTAATTCTATTGTACTCATCTCTTTTTGTTTTTTAAAAAGATATATATTTATTTTTTTTATTCTTCTATAATTTTGAATATATTTGTATCTCAGAATTTAAATATAAAATCGAACGATTATGTCATTTGAAATAGAGCGGAAATTTTTAGTAAAAAAGGATTTGTGGAATAAGTCTCTAGCAAAGCAATCGTATCATATTATTCAAGGATATATTCAAAAAGACAGAAAAAAAGTAATTCGAATTAGAATCCGAGATGAAGAGGCTTTTTTAACCATTAAAAGTAAAACTGAGGGTATAAAACGATTTGAGTTTGAGTACCAAATTCCAATTTCGGATGCTAAATTGATGCTCTCCAAATTTACCAAAAAGTGTATTGAAAAAACAAGATATATGGTTGATTTTGCTGGAAAAATTTGGGAAGTGGATGAATTTGAAGGCAATAATAAAGGCTTGATTTTAGCCGAAATTGAACTTGAAGCTGAAGATGAAACTTTTGAAAAACCTGATTGGTGCTTAGAGGAAGTAAGCATGGATTTTCGCTATCACAATTCAAATTTGATCGATTTTCCCTTGAATGGATAGTAAAAATAATGACCAAAGCGAATACTGTTTTTTAAGCATTCACTTTGGTCGAAATAATATAATAAACTATGTTTTACAAAGCACTTTCGTCGTAAGCTCTTTCACCATGAAGAGAGGCATCTAATCCTTCAGATTCTTCGGCTTCAGAAACTCTTACAGGAGTAACCATATTGATTAAATATAACATTAAATATGTAAATAAGAAACCGTAAAGGGATGCAATAACGACGGCAGCTGTTTGTTTGAAAAGGAAGGTTGTTCCGCCACCAGCTAGTAAACCGTCTGCACCGGCAGGATTGATGGATGTATAGGCAAAGACTCCAAGTAAAATAGAACCTAAAACTCCCCCTACACCGTGAACACCCCAAACATCAAGAGCGTCGTCCCAGTGCATTTTATTTTTTAGTTGAA
>JAQUHH010000037.1 GCA_028683685.1 Bacteroidales bacterium | reverse complement strand
GGGTCAACTTAAAAAGTAGGGGGATTTTGTTTTGATAAATTGTTAATTTTGCAAGAAAATTATTATCGAAACAATAGACACAAAACTAATTCAACAGTTATTTCCAGAGGAGCTAACTCGTTATTTTTTCATATCTCATTACGAGATTTTATGTAGTTTAGACACCAGGGAAGAGTACTGGGAAATAACATTTGAAGAGAAGAATGAATTGCCGGAGGGATGTTCATTTGAGGAATATGAGCCAAAAGATTTTATTAAAAGCAAATTAATTCAAGATTTTCCGTTGCGAGGCAGAGCTGTTTTTCTGCGAATAAAGAGACGAAGGTGGCGTCATAAAGAAACTGGGAAAGTAATAAAGCGAGACTTTACTTTTATTGCTGATGGCTCAAAATTTACACAAGAGTTGTCAGATTTTTTAAAAGATACAAGTGAATACGCGACTCGATACCATGAAAAACATAGCCAGCTATTACGGGATTAAACCAGATAAACTTCAGCGTCATTATAAACACAAAGTAAGCGGATTCAAGGAATGGACACAGTTGCCACATGCAAATGAATATCTTCTGTACCCAGAAAACATTACTGATAAATTAAGTATTGACGAGGTAAATCTATCAAAAGGAGAGCTATATACTATTGTGACAAACAAGAACGCTGGATCAAAAAACAAGGGGTCTGTGGTTGCAATAATTAATGGAACAGAAGCAAAAACAATTCAATATGCATTGGATAAATTACCATTAGAAAAACGTGAAAAAGTGAAAGAAGTAACGATGGATATGGCTCGAAATATGGCACTTGCAATTCACAATTGTTTCCCAAATTGTAAAAAAGTAATAGATAGGTTTCATGTTGTCAAGTTAGTATTAGAAGCAATGCAACATAAAAGAACAACTATAAGATGGACTGTAATTAGGAAGGAAAATAATGCAATTAAAAAAGCAAAAAAGAACGGAAAAAAGTATTCACCAAAGTTGCTTTCAAATGGTGATACATTGAAGGAATTATTAGCAAGAAGCCGGTACTTGCTATATGTTCCAAAACACGAATGGACAAAAAATCAAACAATGAGAGGTGCTATTTTATTCAAGAAATACCCATTATTAGAAAAGGCCTACAATCTCACCCTTAGCTTTAGAAACATCTATAAAAACAAATCCAAGGACGATGCTAGAAAAGCATTTATAGAGTGGAAAAATGATGTAATTGAATCAAAAATCCCAGAATTTAACTCAGCAGTAAACTCTTTAGAATATCATTTAGAAAACATTTTAAACTTCTTCGATAATAGAAGCACTAATGCAAATGCTGAATCCTTTAATTCAAAAATTAAAGGATTTAGAGCAAATCTTAGAGGAGTTTCTGATGTTAATTTCTTTCTATTCAGACTTGAAAAATTATTTGCTTAAATAATGTTAGTCCCCCATAAAATTAAACTGACCCAAAGTAAATAGCCATTGTTCATATTACTTCCCGTAATATTTCCATGAACCCAAAACAGTTCGCTCCATAAATTTTCGGTAATAGAAAATCCAGCTATTTGCTCGAAATTTAACTGAGACTTAGACGCCGAACGTCTTCGCAATAAATGTTGAATATCGGTTTTGAAGTAAAGTTTATTTGTTTTTAAAGGATACCATAAAAAACCAATATTTTGCTGAAATACACCAAGTCCACCAAACTGATTTATGGATAATCCTGCTGAAATACCTCCAAAACGGGTGTTGTTAAAGAAATTAGCTCCATAAGCTAAATCAAAAATGGATGTATCAATTATTCCAAATTTGAACGAATGATTTTGGTCAATCGGATTAATAATAGGTGAAGGGAAAGTGTATTGAGTGGAAATAAAAGAGAAATGAGCAAATGGATGAATGGTCGCCCCTTTAAACAATCTAAAACTGGGAGAAATATAATATTGATTGATGCTCATTTCAATAGGAACTTCCTTTTTTATAAATTGATTTCCATATACATCCAAATCATTCATTTTATAGTTGCTATAGGCGTGAAATAGAGAGATGTTTTTGCTAAAATTGTGATTAAAACCAAAAGTTGAATAATGCATATTTTTATTTGAGGTTTTAGCGACCAAATAAGTCTCTTTTTGTGGAATTTGATTTGCTTTGCTGTCTGGTAAACCAAGTCCGACTTCTAAATAAAAATCAGATATTATAGGAAGATTATATTGTAAATTTTCTTTAGCTGCTTCGCTCAATTTATTCCCAAAATAATTTGCTTCCGAAATCATTCCCGCATTTTTGTAAGCTAAATAGAGATAATATTTTACAAAATCATCATACGAATTCATTTGATACGCTTTTTCGAAATGCTTTATGGATTTCCGAAAATGTTCTTTTATAAAAGCGGCATACCCCATGCGACTGCGAAGATAAAAATAATCAATGTCGTTTTTCAAAGCTTCATCGCCAACGATTAACAAGGAATCCCAATGTCCAATATTGTAATAATGCAAAGTCAAAGAGTCGTATTCAGGCGATGTTCTCTGTCCGTATAAAGTGGCAAAAGCAAAAAAGAGAATGATTATAGTAAGTGATTTTTTCATGTTCATTTATTTGAGTTCTCGATTTTTGAAAACCTGACGTATTATCCATTTTTCTCTTTTTGTATCCACTTCAATCTCTTCGATATGACCGTTTTTTATGGAAATTTGATATCGATTGGATTTCATTTTTACATTTCCGATATTCACAGAAGTTTGCGTATGAATGTAGGAAGTAGTCTTGCTAAAATCTTCGCTGTGTTTAAAATAAAGTGCTTCAAATTTTGTGCGAAGAAAAATATAAAACGGGGCAATAATGTCTTGCAACACAATTAAAGGCTTGATGCTAAAGAAATTAAGCGGAAAAACATCATTCACTTTACTTCCTTTGTAAAAAGAGAACGGAATGCGATAAAATGCCAAATACAGATGATAAAGTGTTCCTTTTCGCGGACCGTAGTAGGTTGTAAACATAAATATTTTCTCATCGTTTCGATAGAAGGCTGTACTTTTTGTTTCGGCATCGTAAATATATGGATTTCCGTAAAAATCAACCAAGACTTCCAGTTCGGATTCATGTTCGTTTTTTGTATTGAGATTGAGGCTCGAAAAATACAATTTTTGACCCGGAACAAAACGAAATGCTTCTTTCAAGTTTGGACTAATGCTGAGATTTGAAACTTGTTGGTAATTTTTGGGATAATCGAAAAATTGAAATTTGACATTTTCATCCTTTTTCACCACATAATACGCCAGCGGATATTTTATGGTTTCGGAACCGATGTGCGGCAATGCCTGAATTTGAAAATGCACATGAGGCTGAGGCGAACGTCCAGAGTTTCCACAAAGTGCCAACACATCGCCTTTTTTAACAAAATCGCCCTCTTTCACTTTGAAAGAATCTTTCAACAAGTGGCTAATGTTGCTATACAAGCCATCTGCATGTTTGATGATAATGGCGTTTCCCCAATTGTGTTCCAAATCAACTTTGCCGATAGCATTGTCGTCAATATGATCAACAATCTGAACCACAGTCCCATCTGCAGGTGCAATTACAGGTTTGGCATAACAATAATAGTGTTCTTTGGCAAACCCTCTGTTGGCAAACAAACTTCCTTCATCGTCCATAATTTCAAAATCCCAGGCATGTTGCCATTTGTCACGATGTGTATGCTCGCCGTTATGTGCCTGTGTAACAACCCATTCGCCCATCACAGGCAATTCGAACTGAACATAATACAACTTCGTAAAACGATCGCTGTAATTAAGTTGAGCGTATAAATTTTGTTCCGGACTAAAATGTTGATGTGTTACCAACTGCGGTTTTGTAAAATTCCGCTCTCTGAATTTCATCAAATACAAAACCGACAAAACCACCATATTAAAAGGAAGTGAGAAAATCGACAATCCATAAACACTAAAAACCACACTCGTTGCCGAAATTAAGATGGTAATAACGGGCACACTCAACAAAACCCAGAAATAGGAATGTTTGGAAGCAACCAGAAAAAATCCACCCAAAGCAATCGACGTCAAGATAAAATTAAACCCTACATAAGTGCTATTTAGCTGTGCCAAATCGGCTCCAATAAATCCATAAAACCACCAAGCCGTAAAAAAACCAATTAAAGTGAGAATAAAAGCAATCCGAGAATAGATAAGAAGTCCAATGGCTATCAAAACTCCAGCAAAAAGATGATACTGAAAAAAGATGGCTCCCAAAGACCGAAAATATGTGATTACCGATTCGGGCAAGCCTAAATTAGAGAACCAGATGTACCAATCTACCAAAAGCATTCCGCCCGTATCAAACATTTCGTTGTGCATAAAAATGCCTCTTTGACTTAATTCCAGATGCTCATATTGACGCGTTGCCAATGTTACAGCCCAAATTGCAATTAAAAACGAGATGCTTAAATAGGGCAATCCATATTTTCCAATAACGCCTTCGAAAACCACCGTTAATAAAAACGTAAGTAAAGATGCAAAAGCCACCAAAATATAAACTTCCACGCTCGGATTAAACTGAATTCCAATGCCTAAGCCAACCAACAAAGTGTTAAATCCATAAAAACCTTGCTTGATGTTATGGGTATTTAATCCGGTGAGATAGGCCGCCAAATTGGTAATTAATACGGCTAAAAGTCCAGCAATGCCAGCATACACATCCAAAAAACTGACCAGCATTAGCAAGACTCCAAACCAAGCAGCATTAGAGAAGAAAATCTGAGAGTAACTTTGAACAGTACTCGAAAATATTCCATGTATAACGGAGGTGCCTCTATTTTTCAAAATCCCATCTTTTAGTAAAATAATTTTTCTCTTTCAATAATTAATTTGTGCATTTACGCTCTAAAATATTACAATTCAAAATTAGATAAATGTTCGGGAACAACTTCTTTATTTTTGAAAGTTTCTAAATTATCGCCATGTCGAATCAGATGAACGGTAGAATTTTCATCAATAAGAACCACATTGGGTCGATACGTGATAAATTGCATCCATTGAGTCATATTATAGGCTCCCACACTTTGAATAACCAATTTATCGCCTTTGTTTAGCAAGGGCAAATCGGCACTTTCACGAATAACATCAATGTTCATGCACAAAGGTCCAAAAACAACGGTAGGCTCGCTGTAATGCGTAAAAGCTTGAGCCGGTGTAATTTTGTGGTCGTACCAAAAAGAGGTAAACATAATATTTACTCCTGCGTCAATAATGGTCGTGCGCTTGCCTGTAGACGAACGTTTATTAGAGATCACCGATGAAATCAAATATCCGGCATCGTCAATTAATGCTCTTCCGGTTTCTAAAACCAAAGTTGGAAGTTCATTGGTTTTAAAATCAAAATTAAGCAAAGCCGAACTAATGGCTTCTGCAAAATCCTCCATGTCGGGATTGATATCGGAACCGGGCAAATAAGAGCCTTTAAGCGTATTTTTGGAAGAGAATCCACCGCCCAAATCAATGTATTTTAATCGATGTTTGTATTTGTGTTCAATTTCATTAAACAGCGTAGCCAATTTATGTGCAGCAATAGCGTAAGCATTCGGACTTAACATAAAAGTTCCAATGTGACAATGAAGTCCGACCAATTCCAATCGCGAATTGTTCATTATTTTATTGAGTGCATCCCATGCCTGACCATTTTCGTAATTAAATCCAAACCGATCCCACAACGGGTAGATACCAGTGTCCATATTAACGCGGATGGCGACTTTTGGCTTACGGTTTGAGTTTTCGGCAATATCAATAATCGAATAAAGTTCATCCAAGTTATCAATGTGAATCAGAGATTCATTTTCTATGGCACGATTTAAGTCCTCTTCGGTTTTACCAGAACCGTTGAAAATAATTTTGCTTCCTTCCACTCCATTGCTCAGTGCTTTTTCATATTCAAATCCCGAAACTACTTCTGCCCAAGAGCCTTCTTGATGAAAAACTTTGCAAACAGCATCTAAATAGTTGGTTTTATACGACCAAGCAAATTGCACTTTCGGATATCGTGTTGTAAATGCTTTTTTGGTTCTACGGTACGTGTTTCGGATGGTTTTTTCAGAAATCACAAACAAAGGCGAACCATATTCTTTTACTAAATCATTCACCGCAACTCCATCAATATGAGTCATGGGATGATATTCTGATTTGGTTCCAAATTTATTTGGCATGCCCGCTTCAATTTTTTGAATTACCGGACGTTCGTATCTTATTTTTGTCATATCGCTATATTTTTTAAACAATTTATAATTCTCCTAAAGTTGAAATTTTCTGATATTCTTCCACATCTACAATCATATCCCAAGAATAACGGATAAACATTTTCCCGACATCATAGGTTTGATAAGGCTCAACTTTCTCGTCCAAAGCTAATGCTACCAATGCTTCGGGAATGTTTTGACCACATCCCACGGCCAAATATATCCAAGCCGGAATACGAGGATTGATTTCGAGCAAATAAAACTTTCCTTCTTTGCTTTTCATCAATTCGAGTTCAAATCCGCCTTTCCATTTTGTTTGTTCCAAAAAATGACGCGTTAATTCTATCATCTCTTCATCATCAATACTAATTCCGCCCCAGGCTTTTCCTTTGTCGGTTATATATTGCTTTCGCATGGGAACGGCAGCCAACATATTTCCTTTTCCATCGCCCAAACCCGTAATATTATATTCACTTCCATCTACAAATTGCTGGATGATAATGGGAAGTCCCCATTTTGAACTAATTTTATGAAAATAATTCACGGCTTGATCGGCACTTTGAGCCACACTGGCTTCATAATACTTGCCTTTTACGACAATAGGATAGTCAAATTCGTCTCCAAGACCATAGAGTTCGGCCGTAGAATATATCGTTTTGCTGAAGGGAACCAAGATGTCATATTTTTTTCCAAACTCTGGCAAATTGTGTTTTTGTCTCTCTTCAAATTGCTTCTGCGTTGGTAAAAACATTGAGATCCCCATCTCTTTCAGTTCTGCTTCCAACTTCATAAATAGAAAAAGCTCGGCATCAAAATTCGGAATTATGACATCCATTTGTTCTTTTTCCTGAATGTAAGCTAAACGTTCCATCAAAATTCGAGTTCCCGCTGATGGATAGGGAATGGAATAGGATTTATCCACTAAATCGTGCATATAAATTCCTGGTTCCAGAGATTCGTAGGAAAGTCCGATAATACGGCATTCGTATTTTGTCGATTCGAGCAATCCACGGATCACCGAAACACCTGGTCCGGGGCTGTCAATAGCATTTAAGCCAGTGACGCCGATAGTGATTTTTCGTTTCATAAAAAGACTTATTTAGTATCAATTACATGATAAAACTTGAGCATATCCATAAAATCGCCCATGTCTTTTTCAAATGTGTTAAAATCCACATCATACGAATTGAGCAATTCTGCGGAAATTTCTTCGATGGATTTGCCTTGTTTTAAAGCATTGATAATTTCGACTCCGATGGGATTTACCGAAAAAGATTCGCCGGTTGATGCATTCAGGACAAAACCAGAGTCGCTCACCGCTACATTTTTGTTTATCATAATATTTTGATTTTGAGAATAATTCGGGTCAAAAACTCCTCTAATATTTTTGGGAACCGAAACCAAAGTCGATTTTTTGACCGCAGAAATAATTTGTTCTAATTTTTTATCGTCCATGTATTCGTTCATTAAAAACAATAGCTTAGACGAAATAAAAAATTAAATCTTGCAAAAAAAAATCATTTTCAACCGAAGTTGTTCGACAAAAAACCATCAACCAATGTAACACAATGACTATTAGATAATTACAATCGCCAGGAAAAAAAACTTACTTTTTGCATTGACATTCATTCGTGATTTTCAATATTTTCTCCTTTGGGGCAGGGGGGTGAAAAAATATTGAAAATTTATCGGACAATGGTGATTTTCAATCGAAGTGTTTTTTAAGTTGAAATAAATTTGATTTAAATGAAATAAAAAGCTCCAAGTAATCACTCAAATTTGGCAAGTTCTTTTTTTAAAAACTGCTTGGCTCTATGCACCAAACTTTCAACATTGGATAGGCTAATATCCATTATTTCGGCAATCTCTTTTTGTGAAAAATCTTCGATAAAAAAAAAAGTAAAAGCAATCCGTTGATTTTCTTTGAGTTTATTTATGGCTTTATAAAGTTGGGCAGCTTCTTCACGCTTATCGAGTCGTGTGCCGGGGTGCATGGAAATATCGTCCTCAATTTCAACGTCTGAAAAGGACAATAAACCCCATCTTTTTTTTGCTTTTTTCTTTCGAATAAATTCGATGGTCTTGTTTACTGCAATTCGATAAATCCATGTTTGCAAGGAAGATTTTCCCTGAAAATTGGATAATGATTTAAAAACTTCTGCAAAAGTCTCCTGCAACACATCTTCGGCATCTTCAATATTGTGAACCAAATAGAGTATAGTGTTGAAAATCTTATCTTTATGTTGATAATAGATGGCACTGCAAGCCATGCTGTTTCCTTCGGCAGCTTTGGCAATCAATAAATTAGCAGCATCCATAAAGTTCGATTTATCGTTTTGGCAGCGTCGCCAAAAGAAACAAAGTCAAAGATAATAAACAGAAAAAAACCGTCAAGGTTTAATTCAGAAATTTATTTATTCAAAGAATTTAAAAATCTGTCCAAATCTTCACTCTCTTCCAAAACTCCCAATATCTCTTTGTTTTTCCCAAGAACAATAAAAGTGGGAGTAGAATATATATTGTATAATTTACCCACTTCATTATTCCAACCTTTTAGGTCGGAAACATGAATCCAAGATTCTAAACCTTGGAATTTGATGTATGATTTCCACGCTTCTTCATCTCTATCCAAAGAGACGGCAACCACATTTAAACTGGCTTTAGTCTTGTTTTTTAGCTTAAAATCATCCATGGTTTTTTGTATTTCGGGCATGCTGCTTACGCAATGCGAACACCAAGTTGCCCAAAACATTAAAACCGTATAATCACTTTTCAAATCGTGCATTTTCAAATTGTCTTTCAATACAAAATCGGGGGCTACTTTTCCAATTTGAATATTTCTTAAATCGGACGCTAAATTTCGTGCCCACAGTAAATCATCAGTGGTTTGGTCGCAATCATCATGGTCGACAATCATAAATGCATCGTACACTTTCAAAAAAGAGGTGTACAGATGTGCCCCCACAAATCTTGTTAATGCTTTCTTTAAAACAAATTGATAAATCCTTGGATTATCATGTGTTTTTAAAATAAACTGAATCGCGGCATGCGCCATTAAGTTTTCATCAATTTTCTGATTTTCTCGAAGGGGAATATGCAATGTTAGCCACTCTTCCAATTTATCGGGAATAACATTGGTATGATAAAAGAAATCATCGGCAGGATTAAAATAATCGAAAAAAACAGCTCGGGCTTGCAGTTGCCTTTTCTCTGCAGTCAACTTCCAATCAGGGGTTTGATCTATATAGTAAGCTTTGGCGATTTTTAAAAACAGATTGTCTGTTTTTTGTTTATTCGAATGTTTTTTGATAAACAAATCGTAATTTTCATATCTATCATAATATTGTTTCAAAATTTGTTCGTAAAACGGATCGCCGTTGGGATAAATATGCAAAAGTTGAAGCAATAATTCACGGGCTACATTCACCAGCATTTGCTGTCTCTGAAAAGTCTGAAAATGAATATTCTCATCCGAAGTTTTAATGACTAAATTGTCCTTCACTTTATTATTGAAATAATCAAATTCATAACGGGTTTCTAAGACAATGGGTTTGAAGTCATTCAAAACAAAGAAGGACTGATCTATTACATTAAATTGATACATTCCTCTATCGACAAATTTTGAATCCGAGATTTTCACTTGGAAATTACCTTTTGCATCGGTCATCATTGAATCTACAAGAATCAAAGTATCCAATTCAACTTTGTAAATTTGAAAATATTGTTTTTCGAAATTTTTAATAGAACCACTTACATTCAAGGTTTGAAGAAACACTGATAAAGGCAGAAAAATAAGTATAAATAAAAAGGATATTTTTCTCATATATAATCAATCTTTGGTTAGTGGCGTAAAAGTACTAAAAACAAACTATTTACGAAAATTTTCATCCTAGAATTTATCGACAACAAACGCTTACAAATGATTACTAACGAAAGTAATTGATTATTAACCGAATTGGGAATCAATCTGAGTGTTTCTTTGCATCATCGTTTTACCGATTACTGTTTAAAAATGAATTATTAACGAAAAACAAATTATTATGAGCACGTCATTAAACAGAGTAGAATTAAAAGGAAACGCCGGAAGAGACGGCGAATTAGTAGAATTAAACAAAGGCAATGCCCTTTTAAAATTCGGTTTAGCAACCAGCGAAAGTTATCAGCGAGCAAATGGAGAACTGGTAAACACCACAACTTGGCACAATATAGTATTATGGGGAGATGATGCCCGCAAAGCACTTCCGCTTGTGAAAAAAGGAGCCCGACTCCACGTAATTGGAAAAATCGTCACCAATGAGTATACCGATAAAGAAGGGGTGAAAAGAATGACATTCAACATTCAGGCGAATGAAGTGACTTCTGTTTTCGATGAAATAAAAAATGAAGATAAGAAAATTCTTGAAAAGGTTTGATTTATGAAGGGAGGCCTCCATTGGAGGCTTCCCCTTTTTATCGACTATTTAAAATAAAGCTTATTGGATTACTGTTTTCAGTTTTTTTAATTGGAACTTCTAAAAATAGCTTTTTTGCCGTTGAATTCAAATTGTTAAATCCTTGCTTCGTCTGGCTCAGTACATCGCATTTACTTAGGGAAACTCCAGTTTTGAAATTCTTTTCGTCTAAAAGAATCTAATTTTTAGAACCTCTCTAATGTAAATATGGAAGAAATGAGAAAAGTTTTGAATGGTCACAATCATCATAGATTTTTTATTTTTCGAGAGCGAAAGTGAAAAGTAGAAAGTAGAGAGAAACTTCATTTTATATTTATTAAATATACAATTTATTATATGCTTTTACACAAAATTGCATTAACATTAATACCCAAAATAGGGGATAAAACGGCTCGAAAATTATTAAGCATATATCCAGATGTTTCTGATATTTTTTTGGCTAAGCCTAAAGATTTGATAGCTGCTGGATTTAGCAGAGCAGCAATTCAATCTATCACAAAGTCGGATGTGATGAGAATGGCAGAAGAAGAATTGAAGTTTATAGAAAAAAACGAGATTAAAACTTTGTTTTATGCGGATGAAAATTATCCATATCGTCTTCGTTTTTGTGATGATGCACCCGTTTTACTATATTATAAAGGGAATATCAATTTTGATCATCCCAAAATCCTCTCGGTTGTAGGGACTCGAATGGCGACGGAATATGGAAAAAACATTTGTCGGCGGATTATAGAAGAAATGTCATTATCGGTAGACCTTATGATTGTAAGCGGATTGGCCCATGGAATCGATACACAAGCCCACACAGTAGCCCTTGACAATAATGTGCCCACCATTGGAGTTGTTGCTCATGGACATGATATTTTATATCCTCGGCTAAATACAAAATTGGCTGCAAATATGTTGCACAACGGAGCTATCATTACCGAATTTCGTTCTAAAACCATTCCCGACAGGGAAAACTTTCCCAAGCGCAATCGGATTATTGCCGGGCTTTCCGATGCCGTTTTGGTAATAGAAGCCGCTCGAAAAGGAGGAGCTCTAATCACCGCCGAAATTGCAAATTCGTATGGCAGAGAAGTTTTTGCCGTACCCGGAAAAATTGGAGATGCCTATTCCGAAGGCTGCAACAATCTAATCAGTGCAAACAAAGCAATGCTGGTACAATCGGCCGATGATATTTTGACATCCATGAATTGGAAACCCCAAAAGAACAGAAATAAACAGTTGAAATTATTTGTTGATTTGAGCGAAGAAGAATCAAAACTCATGATTTTTATCCAAAAAAATGAAGTGGTTGACATTGACACTATAATTTATAAAAACGAACTTTCTCCGACTCATGCTGCCACTCTTCTGTTGTCGCTTGAATTGAAAAATCTTATTCAATGCATGCCCGGAAAACGATATAGCATAAGTTAAACTAAAATTATAAAAACTTGATTTTAAATCATTTAAAATTTAATTAGTAGAATAGATAAAACCTATGATAGCATTTAAATTAACAATTTGACTTGAGCTCATTTCTGGCTTAACTTTGCTGTATGAAAAACAAATCAAATAAATCAAATTAACTTTTTTTATCTTGACATTAATACAAAAATTCACTATATTTACAATTAAATTTAATCGCCATGACAACTATAGAATTTAACACCCAACTTCTTAATATTGAGAACCACCTTCAACAGTTTGCATATTCACTTACAAATAATGAAGATGACGCTAAAGATTTAGTACAAGATACTTTATTAAAGGCAATTACCAATCAAGAAAAATACGAAGATGATACAAATCTAAAGGCCTGGACCTTTACGATTATGAAAAATACGTTTATCAATAATTATCGCAGAAAGATAAAATCAAATACACTCATCGACACTACGGATGATTTATATTTTATCAACACTTCAAACGATAACCCTGTTGAAGTTGCAGAGTCCAGACAAACTGCGAAGGAAATTGTTAGAGCCATCA
>JAQUHH010000307.1 GCA_028683685.1 Bacteroidales bacterium | reverse complement strand
AGATACTCGTTTTTATGAACCTTTCTATAGAGAACTTGAACAGCTTGAAGCACTTATTATTCAAACAATTGAAGATTGCCGTGAAGCGAATAGTTTAATTAAATTCAGGATGGATAATGCTATTGACGATATTGAAAACAATTTATTGACAAAACAAGACATTTCCAATTTTCTTAATTTAACGAATAATCAAATAGTACAATACAAATTAAATCTGGAAGAAGCCATTGAACGGATAAAATTCAAATCCGATGAAATGATAAAAAATGCTCTTTCTCCTCTTTATTCGCATGCAATTATTCAAGCGGAGCAGACCATTTCTGCATTATTACGTGGACAAAAAGGGAGAAAGTTTGGTATTGGACTATCTTCAAAAATTAAAACATTAATAAATAAAATAAATGCTCTTATTGTTCGATCACTTTATAGTTCAAGTGAAGGAATGATTCTGGCTAAAAAATACTTAAATAAAACAGATGATTTCCGAACAAGCATCAAACAAATCCTTGATGTTTCAGATAAAGTCTCACCCAATCCCAATGTGCTTTCTCAAATACCTGTTTTTTACAGAACACTCTTTACCAGTAAATCATTAATTAATGATGATTTTTGGGTGCCTATGGAGGAAGATTTAAAAGCGATAAAAAAGGCGATACAATGGCATAAAAATGGGCGTGGTGGTGCTATTTTAATTACGGGTGTGCATGGTTCGGGGAAAACTACTTTAACTCGATATGTAAAGACTCATTTTTTCAAAAAAAATCACATAATAACAATTAATGCACCCATAGGTGGTTCGGTTATGCACGAAGATTGGCTGACAGAACTTCGAAATGCTACAAGGAAAAGTGGAACTCCATTTGAAATATTTGATAATCTACCGACAGACAGTATTGTGGTTATTAATGACCTTGAGTTGTGGTGGGAAAGATCAAATTCAGGGTATGCAATTATAGAAGAGATAATGGAGCTCATTAAGATTTATGGGAAAAAAGTATTGTTTATGATTAATAGCAATATGCACTCCTATAATCAAATAAACAGAGTTTTTTCGATTGAAGATAATTTTCTGGGTGTTTTTAAATGTAGTTCTTTTAATTCCAAACAACTGCAAAAACTTGTTTTGAATCGACATAAATCAAGTGGATTAAGTTTTCAATACAGAAATAAAAATGAAGAGACTCTAACTAAATTACATTTGGCGGTATTGTTTAATTCCTATTACCACTATTCGCAAGGTGTTCCTGGAGTGGCTATGAATGCTTGGATTGCCAATATTGTTAGAATTGAAAACAAATCAATTATTATAAAAAAACCAGAAATTCCAAATCTCTATATTTTAAAAGCTTTGGATCCAGATTGGATTATTATTATTGCACTATTTATTCAGCATAAAAACATGAATGTTGAAAAATTAGCAAGAGTGGCAAATATGTCGAATGAGGAATCAGATAAAGTTATATCAAACTTGCACAATGCAGGGATATTAGTTATAATAAGGAACGATATTTATATTCTAGATAGGTATATAGAACCATTTTTAGTAGAATTGTGTTTAGAAAAAGGAATCATTTAAACTTTGAATTATGCTTGTAAGAATTGTAATAACTGCTTTTGGCATCCTGTTTCTTTTCAGGCTTTTAAATTATTTTAGTAAAGTATTGCCGTATCCAAAAAACATAAGACATCATGTGGGATATATTCTTCCGGTGATAGAATTAATTTCATGGATTGGTTTTATGTTGTGGTATTTTAGATACATTTTTGACCCTCATGATTATACCGGCTTAATTATTTTTGGAGTCGTATCAGTACTGCTTATCATGTCAATATTTTTTTTACTTAAAGATTTTTTATTTGGAGTATTTTTGAAAATGCAACGAAAAATTGACGAGGGTAATATTATTGAATTTGAAAGCATTAAAGGAGTTATTATTAAATCGGGTCATTTTAGTATTGATGTAAAAACGAAATATGGTGATATTAAAACCATTCCGTATAATAAATTTAGATCAAAAGTGATATCAAAACCAGGAGGTAATATTAATCTTTTTAGGCAATCTATCGTTTTGAAATTTTCTGATGCTATTAATGTGAATACCATTATTTCCGAGTTGAAAACTACCTTATTAAATGCACCATGGGTGGCTCCGTCTGAACAATTCACTACAAATGAAATTCAGAAAGTGAGCGATGGATATAGTATAGAAGTTGTTGTTTATACTTTAAAGGAAGAACATGCGGAGAAAATCAGAGAATATATTATGAAAAACTTGTCATTTGCAGAATTGTCTTGAATTTGATTTGGAAATTATTGTGATTGACGATAAGGGAACTAAATATTAAATAGTGCCCGCAAGAAAATTCTGTGTTTTCTTGCGAACATTAAATACGGATATTTTCGTATCAAACATTCTCACTTCAACAACAAAAAACATTTTTTTTAAGTTTGTTTAATTCAGCTTAAAATCTTTTAACATCCTATCTTTTATCTTCTTATTGTACTCTTTTTTGAGTATATAATTGCGTTTGTTGGCTAAATAAATACTTCTTCGGGTGCCTCCTTGATAAAAGCGAATCAGTAGATTTATGCCACCAAAATAGGCCGTTAGGTAATAGGTTTCGTATACGGCATATGCCGAAAGAGACAAAAGCAAAGCATGCAAAGTGAAATTGGCAATTCCTTCGGCGTAATATCCTGAATAACACTGACCAAGACCAGGAATAATAGCTGACATCGTTTCTGCTTTTGATGGTTTTTTGAATCGAGGACGATTTTTTTCGGAATAAAACTGGTGAATGTCGTTTTGTAAAATTTCTTTTTCAGAGCTTGGGATTTCTAATTGATTTGCAAATAGAAGTGCATTTTTAAATCCTAAATCTTATTTTTCTAATTCGTTGTATGCCAGTGTTATAAGTAGTTGGTTAAGGGAAAGATATACATTATTTGTAAAATCAGAATGCAAACTCTGACTTGCATAAGCAATGCTTTGTTGGTAGTTGTGATTTAGAAAAGAAGACAGCCCTAATTCGTAGTAAATA
>JAQUHH010000306.1 GCA_028683685.1 Bacteroidales bacterium | reverse complement strand
CTTTGGTTCCTTTTAGTGTGCCAGGAGTCCATATTTCGACCCCTTTTTCGTCTTTTTTGATTTTTCCATTCACCGAATTTCCTTCACGAACAGGTCGGCCTTTCTCCCGTACATCAAATGCCAACGCATTTGCTCGGCGAGTGGAAGTGGTGTTTAAGTTGAAGTTTACAGCAATTAAAAAATCACGAGCACCTACTGCAGTTGCTCCAGCTGAAGCATTAAAAGCTGCAGGTCCAAAATCGGGTTTCCATTCGGGTTTGCCAATTTTGTCTTTGAGTCCTTCATATTCACCTGAACGACAATGTGCTAGGTTTTTTCTTTCGGGTGTTTTTGCGGCACTTTCATAACAATAAATAGGAATGTTTAATTCTTCTCCAATGCGTTTTGCTAATTTGTGAGCGTATTTCACCACTTCTTCCATCGAAATGTTTGCAACGGGAACCAAAGGACAAACGTCGGTGGCACCAAAGCGTGGATGAGCTCCATGATGTTTGCTCATGTCAATCAGTTCGGATGCTTTTTTAATTGCTAAAAAAGCGGCTTCAATTACTTCATCAGGAGTTCCAACAAAAGTAACAACGGTGCGATTGGTAGCTTGACCGGGGTCAATATCCAATAGTTTAACTCCGTCCACCGTTTCAATGGTATCTGTAATCTGCTTGATAATGCTCATGTCGCGACCTTCGCTAAAATTTGGCACGCATTCGATTATTTTTTTCATGGTATATTATTTTTTGTTTTTTATCGTTTTAGGATGCAAAATTACACATTATTTTGTGAAAAATCAAGCTGATAAAATGATTGATTTCCATTTGTTTTTTTCTAAAATGGAGTATAATTTAGTCGGATTTTCCTTTGTTTTTTCGCTCATGTTTTAGCAAATCGGAAGGCGGAAATACATATCTTAAATTGATGCCAAAATAATCGCCAATTGTTTTCATTTCAACTCGGCTAATGTCTTTGCCATTTTCTTTGTGATAATAATTTAAGTTGGTTTTATATAATTCTGCAAAAAGATGATACATTGGACCAATAAAAAAATAACCCTTGTTTTTACTTCTATATTCAAGTCCAATACCACCCTTAAAAGTGGGGACTATAGCACTTTTTCGTGCTGAAAATTGTTCAAAGCTCCATTGTAAAACATAGGTTTGATTTCTTTCGTTGTGTCGAGTATACAAATTGCTTGGAATGAGTTGCAGTGAGACTCCTAATGAGTGTCCTAAGAAAAATTGTTCCGATAGTTGAACGTAATATGTGAGTGTAAAAGGAATCTCAAAATTATCGGCTTTCATCCGAATGGTGTCGCTAAAGTTGCCATCTTGAACGTCCAATAAAAAATTTCGGGTTACATAATTAATCCCCGTTTCTAATGAAAACCTCGATCCTAATTCAACGGATAAATGAGTGCCAATGGTGTAACCGGATAGGGGTTTAGTGTTAAATGTAACATTTTCACGCAGCACTGTTTCAGACTTGATTCTAAACATTTCCAATGGAATAATTGGCTCCACATGAAATCCAAATGTTGCAAACTGTTTCTGAGAAAATAGTTCAGTTTGAGTTAACAGGATAAGAAATAAAAATAAATAATGTTTATATTTCACTAGAATATTTTTTTGCAAAGATAATGGAAAGTCTTGTTTTTAGTTTATCTAACTAAAATATTCCCTTAAATAAATAATTTCTTTGATTTACAATGTTCAATTTGTTAAAGATGGTTTTTATTGCTTCTTAATTAATTTAACATAGTCTAAAATATATCGTGAAATTATTTATATTGATAAAGTTCTGTTTTGATTTTTTATATGTTTGCATTTAAATGTACAAAAAAATGGGACTTGATAATTTTGTAAAAGTGATGTCGGAAAAACTAAATGCTCGTTTTTTCGATCACTGTTTTGGTGAAAAAAAATACTGTAATCCAGCCAAATCTGATTGCAAAATTTCTTGGCTTGTGGATGCTTATAAAGGTCATTCTGTGTATTTTGTATCCTATCATAAAAAGGAAAATAGATATGAAACAGGGGATACTTTTAGTGGTTTTTTTATCCCTGTAAAATTATGTTTCCCTTTTTTGAAAATAGATATTCATAAACGTAGAGAGGATGATTTTTTAGTGCAATTAATTTGTAAGAAAAACGTCATATTTAACGACAATTGCATACATAAAGAATTATATATTGAAATAAAAAATCAGCATTTTGTTAATGAACTCCGTGCGAATCCTGAAATTTTAGACCGTCCTGTTGAGGTTTTTAAAGAAATTCCTTCTCCTTTCTTTAAGCTAAATTATCAAAATTTTGATTGTATTGAAGAGTTGACAGATGTTCCACTATTGTGTGTATATGTTCAAGATAGATTGGTGCAAACGGAAGACGAATTTTATAAAATGTATGAGTTTTGCCAAAACGCCATAGATAAATTTATGGAAAGAAATATGATTTTAATTAAAGAAATGGCTTGATAATCCGATATTTGAATGTTTAAGAAGAGTCTGCTTTCACATTATTTTCTCTAATTATTAAATGGGTATTTTGTATTTTAAATGAATTTCCGAACATTTTTTCCTGACTTCGACAACGCTTCACCCTAATTGAAAAAGGGAAAATGCAATTGCACAAAACTGGTGAAATTAGATTTGCTAATTATAATCACGATTTTGTTAAAAATTGCGACGCCGTGGGTGTCGAATATTAATAGCCCCGCATGAAATGCGGGGTTTGATGTTAATAAGTATAAATGATTTTGGCGAAAAATTTGCTTCGATGTTGCAAATTTTATGACAAAATCAATTCATTTGATATTTATTTTTTGGATTTAAAAAAACCGATTCATCCATTTCGTTGAATTAAGTTCTCTAAATAATTGATTAATTGGTGTTTGTAAAATGATTTAAAAAAAGTGTCGAAGTCAGGAGTCTGCTTTCACATTATTTTCTCTAATTATTAAATGGGTATTTTGTATTTTAAATGAATTTCCGAACATTTTTTCCTGACTTCGACAACGCTTCACCCTAATTGAAAAAGGGAAAATGCAATTGC
>JAQUHH010000305.1 GCA_028683685.1 Bacteroidales bacterium | reverse complement strand
CTCAACCAAACGTAAAACTTAAAGATGGGAATCAAGCTATACCAGTTTTTTTCGACTGCTTTTTCAAAAATTTTCCAAAGTGAAGCTATAATGGCAACGATTGATAATATGCTGAAAACAGCAAGAAATGAGAGAGGAATGGTCATGATTAAATAGATTTTTACTTTATTAATTGCAAATTAACGAAATATTTTCTGACATATTTCAAATCAACTCTTAAAAAATATTATAGGATTTTTTTAATTGTATTTTTTTAAATAAAGCGGTGTTCAATAATTGAGCTTTTTGATTAAAAATCATAGACATCTTTTACCGAATAGAAACCTTTTTTGGGCACAATCCATTCGGCTGCAATTAAAGCACCTTGAGCGAAATTCTGTCGATTTAGAGCCACATGTTTTATTTCAATTGTTTCGTTATCAGATTGATAGGACACAATGTGCGTGCCTGGAGTATTGCTGATTCTTTTGGAAGAAATGACCGGTGTAGACATGCTTGGCGATTCTGTTTTGCCCAGTTTAGAGGAGGCCATTTTGACAATGTCATGAGCCAAAAAAAGTGCGGTTCCGCGTGGAGAATCAAGCTTGGCAGTGTGGTGTACTTCTTCAATGTCTACGTCAAATTCGGGATAGTTTGCCATCATTTCTGCCAGCTTTTTATTCACAGCAAAAAACATGTTTACGCCAACGCTAAAATTAGCTCCCCATACCAAGGATTGTTTTTTTTCCAAACAAAGATTTTTGAGTTCTTCATGTGCATCGTTCCAACCCGTTGTGCCTACGACTATGGGTAGGTTTCGGTCAAAACATTTTTTGATGTTGGAAACAACCGACGAAGGCGTCGAAAACTCAATCGCAACATCGGCTTTTTCGAGTTCGTCTTCGCATTCTGCCCATTCTTCTTCCGAATCAATGATTGAAACGAGTGTGTGATTGCTTTTTTCGATGAGTTTTTCAATCTCTTTTCCCATCTTTCCGTAACCAATAATTGCAATATTCATAAAAGATTTTCTAAAATTTCAAATGTAAGCTAATGCCTGAAGTGTATGCTGTTTTATACTCCGAAAAAGGATTTATCTGAGGACTGGTAAAGGGGCGTAACGAAAAGCTTAAATCATCGGAGACATCAAACGAAAAAAGATGTGCATCCACACTGGCGTCCAAAATGTTTAGTGCATAAACCACAACAGCGACCAGAATAGATAATTCTCGGTTTCGTTGATAATAGTTTTTTAAAGAAACTAAATTGGATTCAGAATAATTCGCAAATTTGGGGTTTAAGTTTTCCGTTTCATTCAAAAAACGAGCCTGCAACTCTTTCCGAAAGACTTGGTAATCTTTATTGTTCGCATAAAAAAAGTAGGCACTGCCGCCCAATCCTGCATAAACAATGGGCATTTTCCAATACTTTTGATTGTATGCTTGTCCTAATCCAGGCAATACTGCCGAATAGATGGCTGCTTTTTTCGGTGAATGAAAGGTGGTTTTTGGCGCGATAGAGTCGGGGAGCGAAAGGGTTTGAGCTTTTGCAAAAGAAACAGCGAAAAGCGACAGTAAAAATAAAAACTGAATAAACCCTGATTTCATTTTGTTATTTATTAATGAGGTCAATAATCCGTTTAAAGTCGTCGTCGTTTTTAAAGCTGATTTGAATGGATCCTTTGCCTTTGATGTTGCGTTTGATTTCTATTTTGGTATTGAGTGTTTTTGATAATTCTTTTTTGGGTAAATCAAAGTTTTTGGGTAAATTGATTTTTGTTTTTGTTTTGGAGTCTTCTTCATCGTTCATTTTTTTTGCCAAAGATTCTGTACTTCTGACCGACAATTCTGATTCAATCACTTTTTTGCACAAATTTTCCTGTTTGTCAATATCTGGTAACCCAACAATAATTTTGGCATGACCCATGCTGATTTTTTTATCGCGAATCGCTAATTGTACTGAAGATGGGAGTTTCAATAAACGTAGAAAATTCGTAATGGTACTTCTGTTTTTGCCCACTTTTTCGCTCAATTGGTCTTGCGTAAGTTGGCATTCTTCAATTAAGCGTTGATAGGATAAAGCCACTTCCATGGAGTTTAAATCTTCGCGTTGAATATTTTCTACCAATGCCATTTCAATCATTTGTTGATCGTTAACGGTGCGGATGTATGCGGGTAACTCGGTTAATTGGGCAAGAATGGAAGCTCGAAATCTGCGTTCGCCAGAAATAAGTTGGTATCTGCCATTTTCGATATTGCGAACCGTTATGGGCTGAATCAAGCCATGAATTTCGATGGAATCCGATAGTTCTTGGAGAGAAATGCTTTCAAATTCGGTTCGAGGTTGCCATGGGTTGGCATCAATCAATTCGATTTTAACATGGCTGATTTTACCGGTTTCAATTCTGCTGGGCGAATCTTGTGCAACGACTTCTTCAGAAGGTGCCGATGTACTAATTAATGCACTTAATCCTCTTCCCAAAGCTTTTTTCTTTTGTGGAGTATTCATAACTATTCTTCTTCGATGGATATTGTTTTTTGCGTGTTGTCGATGGCTGTTAGATTGTTTCTCTGCAATACTTCACGGGCTAAATTTAAATAATTAATAGCTCCTTTTGAGTTGGCGTCATACATGATGATGCTTTCGCCATAGCTGGGAGCTTCGCTTAGTTTTACATTTCGATGGATAACGGTTTCAAAAACCAAGTCGTTAAAGTGATTTTTAACATCCTCAATGACTTGATTGGCGAGTCGTAAGCGAGAGTCGTACATGGTCAGTAAAATCCCCTCAATAGACAATTCAGGGTTGAGGTGGTCTTGAACAATTTTGATGGTGTTTAAAAGCTTCCCAAGTCCTTCCAATGCAAAATATTCACATTGAACTGGGATTATTACGGAGTCGGCTGCGGTGAGCGAATTCACTGTAATTAAGCCCAGTGAAGGAGCACAGTCGATAATGATAAAATCATAATTATCTCGAATTTCAGCAATTACTTTTCGCATCATTTTTTCTCGATCGGGCAGATTTATCATTTCAATTTCGGCACCTACCAAGTCGATGTGTGCAGGAATCAAAT
>JAQUHH010000036.1 GCA_028683685.1 Bacteroidales bacterium | reverse complement strand
CATTAACGCAAGGGCAATAAACGTAAAATCGGGAGGAAAAAAAGAAGAACAAACCGACAGAGTGAGAAGAACAAACCGTATTAAAGTCAGTTTTACGTTAAGCGAAAACCCTGTTGCTGAGGAAGGTTTAAAAACCATTTATTGTCGGATTGCACGTCCAGACGGGAAAGTGCTCTACATCGACGATAGCGATGCCTACTCTTTTGAAACAAATGGAGAAAAACTTCAGTATTCGATTAAACAACAAATAAATTATGATAAAAAAGCCACTAATTTGACTTTAACTTGGGATGTTAAAGATACCAAAGCGGAGATTATTGCGGGACGTTATTATGCAATGGTTTATGTAGATGGTTACCAAATAGGAGAAGGCACTTTTGAATTAAGATAAACTACTCTTTCAATATAAAAAAAGCATCCTGAATTAAAAAAATTCAGGATGCTTTTTTTATATGATTTTTGCTGTAATTTAGTTTTCAATCTCAATGTATTTATACAATAAAATCTTCGATTCTTATGCTTTTACAAACATATTTTTAATTCGATAGAAGCTCAGAATTATTCTGCCTTTCTCTTTTCTATTTCGTCTCTGATTTTTGAAGCTTGCTCGTAGTCTTCATTTTCAACAGCCTGATCTAAAAGCTTATCCAATTCTTCGAGAGTATAATATTCAAATTCATTTTCGTCAGAAAGACTTACTTCAGGTTCGTCCAGAATTGATTCTTTTGCAAAGATACTGGATTCATCAATAGAAGCGTCTTTCATGATTTTCTCATAAGTATATATCGGGCAATCAAAGCGAAGTGCAAGAGAAACAGCATCAGAAGTTCGTGCTTCAATTTCTTTTATCATGTGGCCATTATTGCAAATCAACTGAGAATAAAAAACACCTTCTTCCAAGCGGTAAATCAAGACTTCCGTTACTTGAATATGAAAAGTTTCTGAAAAGTTTTTAAATAAATCGTGCGTCAAAGGTCGCGAATATTTAATTTTTTCTATCTGAATAGCAATAGATTGTGCTTCAAAACCACCAATAATAATAGGCAAACGTCGCGTACCATTACTTTCTTTTAGAATTAGAGCATATGCATTGTTTTGAGTTTGGCTGTATGTTAAGCCTTGTACTTCTAGTTTAATTTTCATATTCGTTTTTCTTTTAATACTCCTACTTATTCAACACAAGTTTGATGAAAAAGTTCGTTTTAGCTACCCCATTAACATCCCAACAATCGTAGCCGAAACCAAAGAAGCCAAACTACCTGCCAATAATGCTCTGAATCCTAATTCTGAAATCATTTTTCGTTTGTTGGGTGCCAATGTTCCAATTCCACCAATTTGAATGCCGATGGAAGCAAAATTAGCAAAACCACACAAAGCATAAGTGGCCATAATAATTGACTTTTCAGAAGCAAAACTGCCATAAGCAGCATCACCGGCACTTTTTAAATCGGCTAAACTAACATAGGCTATAAATTCTGTCATAATAATTTTTTCACCCAACAAGCGTCCAACCAAAGTAATGTCTTCGGAAACAACACCCATAACCCAAACAATTGGAGCAAAAACATAGCCTAAAATAAATTTCAAATCCAAGCCCGCATATTGAGGATCGAGACTATGCACTACGGCATTAAGACCCGTCCAGGAACCCAGTTTCATTAAAACAAAATTGGCTAAAGCAATCATGGCAATAAAAGTCAACAGCATAGCAGCAACATTGGCTGCCAACTTTAAACCTTCTGTAGTTCCATTTGAGATAGCATCCAATACATTACTTCCAATTTTTTCTTTGGAAACAACGACGTTTAAATCAATATTTTCGGTTTGCGGAATAAGTATTTTAGAAAGAACAATAACTCCTGGTGCTGCCATTACTGAAGCCGCTAATAAGTGCTTTGCAAACAATAATTTTTGCACTGGGTCGGTGCCTCCCAAAAACGCAATATAGGCAGCCAAAACACCGCCTGCAAGCGTTGCCATCCCTCCTGACATAACCAACAACATCTCCGAACGATTCATCTTGTCTAAGTACGCTTTAATCATCAATGGGGATTCTGTTTGTCCTAGGAAAATATTTCCAGCCACAGACAAACTTTCTGCTCCTGAAATACCCAGTAGTTTTGTCATGACCAAAGCCAAATAATAAACCACTTTTTGAATAATACCTAGATAGAAAAACAAGCTGGTTAGTGCCGAAAAGAAAATAATGGTAGGCAAAACCTGAAATGCAAAAATAAATCCATACGAACTCACATCCAGTAGGCCTCCCAAAAGAAACTCGCTCCCTTCGTGGGTAAAGTCTAAAATAACTACGAATATTTTTCCGGCTGTTTCAAAAATCCAAGCAACAGCAGGTATTTTTAAAATACTAAAGGCTAAAATAATTTGAAAAGCCAATCCAATGCCCACCACTCTCCATGAAATAGCACGACGATTATTGCTAAATAAATAAGCAATGCCAATTAAGAAAAGAATACCAATAATTCCACGGAAAATGCTCCAAAAACTAAAATTAAAACCCTGACTTACCTTAATCAAAGCATTTTCATCAGGCATTTTTTGCAAAATAATTTCAGTTTTATCCACATTTGAAAGATGGATGGTTTCCGCATTCAAATCCTGTATGGTCAAAGATTCCACTTTTTGAACATTAGAAATATTTCCAGAACTCAAACTGGTAAACATTTCGCCATCCTTATAATAAATTATTTCGGGGCTGTTGGAAACCACTTTGTAAACCGCTGAATCCAAACTAACTTCATAATTTAAAGTCATTACCAACAAATTATCATTGATACGCCATAAACCAGAACTTGTTTGAATTCCCAGTTCGTTTTTGGTAGTTTTAACGAATGTAAAATCTTCTGTAAAGCGATACTCTTCCGTTGTTAGCAAACGTACTGAATCGTTTATTTGTTGCTTAAATTCGTGCGTCCACTGACCTTTAAGCATTTGATTATTAGAAGGTTCTTGAAAATAAGCCAAAGTAGCAATGGTTGCTAAAACGACAAAAATCACACCTGCCCAGATTTTTTTCTTCATTTTGATTGTTTTTGAATAAACAAACGTACAAAATTTTTTTATTGTATTTTACTTTCAGAAAAGATAGATGTAAAAAATCTTCTGAAATGCCATTTTAGAAGTCCTGATAAATTAATTATCTTTGCAAAAAAATCACAGAACGATTCTTGAAAATCAATGATATATCCTGAAAATTTTGAAGAGAAAGTGGGTTTTGACCAAATTAAAACACTCACTCATAAATATTGCATCAGTTCACTTGGACACACTCATACCGACCAAATTCAATTTCTCACACAACTAGAAAAAATAGAAAAACTCATTGGCGAAACCTATGAATTTCAGCAGATTCTACAATTTGACAACCCCTTCCCTTCACACGACTATTATGATTTAAGAGATGAAATTATTCGGATAAAAACAGACGGAACCTATCTAGAAACCGAAGAATTGGGAATGCTCAGAGCAGTATTAACAACCATCTATGAATGTTTGAATTACATTATCAAAAGAGGAGTTGAAAAATATCCCATTCTTTTTGCAAAAGCATCTGCCATTCTTTTTGACGAACTTTTAGTGGCAAAAATTGATACCATTATCAATGATAAATCAGAAATTCGAGATTCGGCTTCCGCTCTTTTGCAAAATATCCGAAAAAGCGTACGCGATACCACTCAAAATGCCACTCGAAAGACCATTCAATGTCTGAAAAATGCGAAAGCAAGTGGAATGGTAAAAGACGACGCCGAAATTACCATCCGAAACGGCCGTTTGGTCATTCCTGTTCCCGCTGCTTTTAAACGAAAAGTGAAAGGTTTTATTCATGACGAATCTGCCAGCGGACAAACCGTATTTATTGAACCTCAAGAAGTTATTGAAAACAATAATGAAATTAGAGATTTGAAAAATGCTGAAAAAAGAGAAATTATTCAAATTTTATTAAAAATTACTTCTGAAATTCGATTGCAATCTTATTCCATTTTATCCTCTTTGGATTTTTTGGGGAACATCGATTTTATTCGAGCAAAAGCAAAATTAGCCATCGACATTCAAGGAATAAAGCCAGCTATCCGCAATTATCCATACATCGATTGGACAAAAACATTTCATCCTCTGCTTTATTTAAAATTTAAAGCCTTAAAAAAAGAAGTGGTTCCTTTGAGTATTAAATTAAATAAAGATCAACGAATTTTAATTATTTCGGGACCCAATGCCGGTGGTAAATCGGTATGCATGAAAACCGTAGGATTGATTCAATATATGCTTCAATGCGGATTTCCAGTGCCTGCTCACGAAATTTCAGAATTTGGAATTTTTGAACAGATTTTTATCGACATGGGCGATGAGCAGTCTATTGAAAATGATCTTAGTACATACAGCTCTCATTTGAAAAATATAATGCAAATGTTGGCAGATGGAAACAATAAAAGCTTGTTGCTAATCGACGAAATGGGCTCTGGCACCGAACCTGTTTTGGGAAGTTCGATGGCTGAAGCAATGCTAGTGGCTTTGCATCAAAAAGGGAATTATGCTGTAATTACTACCCACTACGGAAATTTAAAACGATTGGCAAACACAACATCAGGGATGGTAAATGGTGCAATGCTTTTTGACATGCATAGCTTAAGTCCACTTTTTGTTTTGAAAACGGGCATTCAAGGCAGTTCCTTTACTTTTGAAATTGCCCAAAGAATTGGTTTTCCGGAGGAAATTATTAATTCTGCAAAATCTCTGATAAACTCACCACAATATGAGTTTGAAACGATGGCACAACAACTCGAAACGGAGTTTATAAAAATTGATGAAGATAAAAAAGCCTTAAAAGTAGCCGATGATTTTTTGGCCGAACTGATTGAAAAACACCAAACTTTGCTTCAAGAACTGGAATCTCAAAAACAAAAAATAATAAAAGAGGCCAAACAGAAAGCTTTGAATATTATCAAAGAGTCAAACTCATTGGTTGAAAAAACAATTCGGGAAATTAAAGAAACAAATGCCGAAAAAGAAAGTGTTTCTAAACTTCGAAAAGAAATTGATACTGAAAAACAAAAACTAACCGAAACCCCTTCCAAAACAACACCCAAAAATAGAGAAAGGAAATTGCCTTTAAAAACAGTAAACATTTCAAAATCAGAACTTAAAGAAGGATCCGTTGTTTTTATTCCAGAAATAGATACACAGGCAGTCATTATTGAAATTGTAAAAGATAAAAAAGTAACGCTTGACATAAATGGGGTAATTTTTAGAACAGATTTGGACAAAATAGAACCAATAAGTTTGAGCGAATCTAAGTTTTTGAAGAAAAACCCAACAAAATCAAGCTCTATTTACCAACGAATTAATGAAAAAGCAAGCACATTTAAACCGCATATCGATATCCGAGGAAAAAGAGCAGAAGAGTCCATTCAAGAAGTTGAAAAATTAATTGACGATGCCTTACAATTGGGCGTTAAAGAACTAAAAATTCTTCACGGAAAAGGAACCGGCGTTCTTCGAAAAGTCATTCGAGAAGTATTGGCTAAAAGTCCATACGTAGAAAGCTTTGAAGATGAAAAACTGGAAATGGGCGGACATGGAATTACGAATGTAAAAATCAAATAGGATATGCAAGAACCGAGTTAACAATTTCAGCATAGCTTAAACACAGAATTTTCTTCCATCGCATTCATTGTAAGAAACCAAATCAACAACAACATTCATAAAAAAACAAGTATATTATAAAAATTCAAAATGATTAAAAGCCCTCTCAGATATCCAGGCGGGAAAAGCCGTGCAGTAAGTTTAATTTCTCAAATTCTGCCTGAATTTGATGAATTCCGCGAACCTTTTTTAGGAGGAGGCTCTGTTTTTATTTGGTACTATTCAAAAAAGTGTGTGTTTTACAGTTAAAGAATGATTTTTCTTGTACGAATAGAGATTAATATCCTTTTTTAAAATTCCAATACCAATTAACAAGGACAATTAATACAATTGTGATTAATAATGCAGGATGCATTTTTTTTCGAATAAATGTTTCAAAACGAACTTTGTTTTGTGCTAAATCAACAATCATCCAAACAAATGCAACCAAAACCATTATATTGACCACAATGGCCAATGGATTATAAAAAAAACTGTCTATTATATTTCCTTTAAACAAAGAAATGGTACTCCGTGTCATGCCGCATCCCGGGCATGGATATCCGGTGAGATTTTTATAAACACAAAACGTTTTCTCTTGCATTGGATCGAGCCATGCAGAGATAAATACATAAAAATAACCGCTTGAAATTGCAAGCAACATCAAGCGGTATCTATTCTTCCAAGAATGTTGAAACTTAAATGGCAAATTGCATAAATTTCGTATAATTAAGCTGACGAGTACGATCCATTACTGTGAACCAGTCGATAATCGTCCAAATACCACAACCACCACCAGTGAGGAGTTTTGCAACTCCCAAGCCTGTGTCTTCCAACATAAAGCGGTCAACTCCCAATGCTCCGACCAATAGAGAGATGATCAGTAAAGTTGTTGGATCTTTAAGTTGCAATGATTGAATCATCATAAACTTGTTTTCATCCATTTGTTCTAATTTTTGGCGAACTTCCATCATTCTTTCGGGTGGAAATTTTGCTCCAGATGTCATAATATACATCTCAATTTTGTTGCTATCCATAATATTTGTTTTGATTTATGCATGCAATTTACTAAAAAAAATTAAATAAACAATATTATTCCTAAAAATAAATGAATTTGCTGTTTTGCCTGTCTCGATTTCTTTGTTTCCCATTCGTTTTTAAACAATATCGTATCTTTGTAGAAACAATTTTGAATGATTTTCTCACTAGAACTTATAAAATGGTACTCCGAAAACAAACGGAGTTTACCCTGGCGAAACACTCGCAATCCTTATTTAATTTGGGTTTCGGAAATTATTATGCAACAAACTCGGGTGGAACAGGGTTTGCCCTATTATCATCGGTTTATTTCGGCTTTCCCAAATCTAAAAACATTGGCAAATGCGCCTTTAGATGAGGTTCTACGCATTTGGCAAGGCTTGGGCTATTATTCCAGGGCCCGAAATATACATTATGCAGCAAATCAAATTCAACAAGATTTGAATGGAATTTTCCCTTCTACATACCTGGAAATTTTAAAACTAAAAGGTGTTGGGAAATACACGGCTTCGGCCATTGCATCTTTTGCTTTTGATGAATATACTCCTGTTTTAGATGGCAATGTGATTCGATTCACAAGTAGATATTTAGGCGTTTATGGAGAGGTGGCAAAGAAAGAGAATGCCAAAACAATGGAAGATTTTCTTTTGTTGGAAATTAAAAAAAGTAAAGCTCCTGATGTTTTCAATCAAGCGATGATGGAATTTGGTGCTCTCCATTGTACTCCTCAAAACCCAAATTGCAAAATCTGCATTTTTAAAATAAATTGTCGAGCATTTGCTGATAATAAAGTCAACTCAACCCCGCTTGTGAAAAAATCAGCCAAAAAACAAAAAAGATTTTTTAATTATGTCTATTTTGATATTGAGAACAAAGGGATTCCATCTACCTTGATTTCCAAAAGAGTGCAAAAAGATATTTGGCAAGATTTATATGAATTGCCATTATTGGAACAAGAAAAAATAAAAAAATCTGATATTGTTGATTTTTTTCACTTGCCCAAATCCTCCGAAAAAAACCTAAAAAAACAATTTAAAATTATTCATCAATTGTCGCATCGAGAGCTTCATGTCGTATTTTGGGAATATCATACTTCTTTGGATGTTATTTCTGATACTCTTTCGCCGTTGTATGAAGTAATTCCTCAAATAAAACTTTCCCAAAAAGCATTTCCAGTGCCCATTGTCAGTTTTTTAAATCGAAAAGAGGAAACAGAAAAGATACTTTCTTTGGACAAAAACAATTAGTTTTGCATTTTAAAACAAAAAGATGAAAAAAATAGATATTAGAAACCTTGGAATTGAAGATTTAACCAAATTTATTGAAAAAAATGGCGATAAAGCATTCAGAGCCAAACAGATTCATGAATGGTTTTGGAATAAAGGAGCACGTAGTTTCGATGCTTTAAAAAATATCCCAAAATCCTTAATAGAAAAATTAATAGAAAATTTCAGTTTCCCGGTTTTAGAGATTCACGAAATTCAAAAATCAACAGATGGAACCGCAAAGTTTACCTTTATTAGCGAGGATAAAAAACTCACCGAAGGTGTGTTAATTCCTAGTTTGAAAAGAGTAACAGCGTGTATATCAACGCAGGTAGGTTGTCCTTTGGGATGTAAATTTTGTGCTACAGGCCAATTGGGTTTTGATAGAAACTTGAGTGCCGGAGAAATTTTCGACCAAATTACCTTGATGCAGTCGTACGCCCTCGAAACATACGAAAATCCCATTAGCAATATCGTGATTATGGGAATGGGCGAACCTTTGCTAAATTTAGATGCGTGTACGGATGCCATCCAAAAACTCATTTCCCCAATCTATAAAGGGATGTCACCCAAGCGAATAACATTGTCTACTGTCGGTTTGTGTGACGGAATATACACCCTGGCTGATATGCAATTGGGCATTGAGTTGGCAATTTCATTGCATAGTGCCATTCAAAGCGAACGCGAAAGACTTATTCCGGCGGCCAAATTAAATCCTTTGTCTGAAATTACGGATGCATTAAAATATTATCATCAAAAAACAGATCAACGTGTGACCATAGAGTACGTTTTATTAAAAGACGTTAATGATCAAGCTATTCATTCAAGAACTCTTGCTGAGTTTTGTAAAAGCATTCCCGTAAAAATTAATATTATCGAGTTTAACCCAACAGAGGGAATCCCTTATTCAAAATCGGACGATAAAGTTCGTGCTGAGTTTGCCGCATTTTTAGAATCCAAAAATCTTATTGTAAATGTTCGAAAAAGCCGAGGTAAGGATATTGCGGCTGCCTGCGGACAATTGGCTGGTAAAATAACTAAATCGGATGAAATATGAAGACTACATTTAGCATTTCGGGCAACATTGTGGATGTTGTCAACAATCGGATATTTAAAGGCACCCTTTCTGTTAAAAACGGCATTATAATCAATGTTATAGAGAAAGAGATAGACAGTGACGTTTATATTATGCCCGGTTTTATTGACAGTCATGTTCATATCGAAAGTTCGATGTTGCGACCGGCTCAATTTGCCAAATCTGCCGTTGTTCATGGAACCGTAGCCTGTGTTTCGGATCCGCATGAAATTGCCAATGTTTTGGGAACTGCTGGCGTCGATTTTATGATCGAAGATGGGAAGAAAGTTCCATTTAAGTTTTTCTTCGGAGCTCCATCCTGTGTTCCTGCCACTGATTTTGAATCGTCTGGTGCAAAAATCAATGCCAAGCAAATTAAAACTATGCTGCAAAACAAGGATATTTATTATTTAGCAGAAATGATGAACTTCCCAGGTGTTATTTTTAATGACCCCGAAGTATTAAAAAAAATTAAATGGGCCCATCATTATAAAAAACCTATTGATGGACACGCACCAGGATTGATGGGGGATCAACTTCAAGCATATGCCAATTCTGGAATTTCTACAGATCATGAGTGCATGAATGAAGAAGAGGCTTTGGAGAAAATTCAACAAGGCATGAAAATTCAAATTCGTGAAGGAAGTGCTGCTAAAAATTTTGATGATCTTTTTGAGGTTGCTAGGCAGCACCCCGAAAAAGTAATGTTTTGCTCCGACGATAAACATCCTGATGATTTGATAAAGGGACATATTAATCTGTTGTTTAAAAGAGCCATCGAAAAAGGAATGGATCCACTTGTGGCTGCCCGAATTTGCTCTTATAATCCAGTTCAGCATTATAATTTGAATGTTGGATTGCTTCAAAAAGGAGATGCCGCAGATTTTATCGTTATTGATAATTTTGATTCTTTAAATGTCCTTTTTACATATATAAATGGACAAAAAGTTGCCGAAAGTGGAAAAAGCCTGATTCAAGTTGAAGAAATTTATAATAAACCCAATTCTTTTAATGCTCTACCTCTCGATATTCAGGATATTGAATTAGAAGCTCAGTCGAAGAAAATAAAAGTGATTGTGGTAGAAGATGGACAATTATATACCAAGGCTTCTGTTGTAAAAGCCAAAATTGAAAACGGAAAAGTAGTTTCAGACATCCAAAATGATGTGCTGAAAATGGTGGTTCTGAATCGGTATATGCCTTCTAAGCCTGCCGTCGGATTTATTAAAAACATGGGACTAAAAAAAGGAGCAATGGCCTCGAGTATTGCTCACGACAGTCATAACATCGTAGCAGTTGGAACCAACGACCTAGATATTATAAATGCCATCAATGCTATTATTGTAGAAAAAGGAGGTATTTCGGTCTCAAATGGGAATAAAACCAATATACTGGCACTGCCTATTGCTGGAATAATGTCGGATCTAGATGGAAAAGAAGTGGCAGCTTTATACGAAAGTATTCATAATCAGGCTTTAGCATTGGGTTCAACCCTTAAAGCTCCTTTTATGACCCTTTCTTTTATGTCATTATTGGTTATTCCCGAGCTTAAGCTCAGTGATAAAGGATTGTTTGATGGACAAAAGTTTGCATTTACTAATTTATTCTCGTGATTATTACTTCATTAAGTAGTTATGGTGCAAAGAAGCAAGTATAAAAACTCATTCTGTTATAAAAAATGCATACTTTTGCAAATAGTATAAAATGATTTTCAACTAAAAACTAAAGTTATGTCATTGAGGCAAAAAACGTACGACCTGAAAAAACGCATGCAAGGTGCAATGCTTGGGGGTGGTTCTAAGGCTATTGAAAAGCAAAAAGCCACCGGAAAAATGACAGCTCGTGAGCGGATTGTTTCCATTTTAGATCCTGATACTTTTCACGAATATGATATTTTTGTAGAACATGCTGGAAAAGATTTCGACATGGACAAAAAATATTTACCTGGAGATGGCGTAATTACTGGCACAGGTACTATAAATGGGTATCCTATGTGTATTTTTGCACAAGATTTTACGGTTGCAGGAGGCTCATTAGGATATATGCATGCCAAAAAAATATGCAAAATCATGGATCATGCCATGAAATTGAAAGTTCCCATTATTGGGATCAACGATTCTGGTGGAGCGCGAATTCAAGAAGGTGTAAATGCTTTGGCAGGATACGGTGATATTTTTTATCGCAATACTCAAGCTTCGGGTGTTATTCCACAAATTTCTGTTATTCTAGGTCCTTGTGCAGGTGGTGCCGTTTATTCGCCCGCACTGACAGATTTTGTTTTTGTAGTGGATAAGATATCAAAAATGTTTATAACAGGTCCCGAAGTGATTAAAACCGTTTTGGGAGAAGAAATTAGTCAAGAAAACCTCGGTGGTGCAAGAGTTCATGCTGAGATTTC
This sequence comes from Bacteroidales bacterium, assembly GCA_028683685.1. Lineage (GTDB taxonomy): Bacteria > Bacteroidota > Bacteroidia > Bacteroidales > WCHB1-69 > JAQUGA01. The sequence continues at coordinate 1,495 of JAQUHH010000036.1, read as the reverse complement.
TGGAAATGCTCACTTTTTTGCACACAGCGAACAAGAATGCTTCGAACAAATTAAAGATCTGGTTTCTTATATTCCATGGAATAATAAAAAAACAGCGGAGTCTTTTCCACCTAAAGCTCCTAAATCAAGAGATTATAAAATTGGTACCATTTTTCCTACGAATCCTGCAGAACCATATGATGTTAGAAGCATCATCAAATCTATTGTAGATAATTCAGAATTTTTAGAAGTGTCCGAACTTTTCGCTTCAAATATAGTAATTGGATATGCTCGTATCAATGGCGATACCGTTGGTTTTGTAGCCAATCAGCCGCTAAATAGAGCGGGAGTGTTGGATTGTGACTCTTCGGATAAAGCAGCTCGTTTTGTGAGATTCTGCGATAGTTTTAATATTCCTTTAGTAACGATGGTCGACCTTCCAGGATATTTGCCAGGAATTGATCAAGAACATGCTGGGGTGATTCGCCACGGCGCAAAATTGTTGTATGCCTATTCGGAAGCTACCGTACCGAAAATTACGGTCATTCTTCGTAAAGCATACGGAGGTGGATATATCGCCATGTGTTCTCACCATTTAAAAGCTGATTTTGTGTTTGCATGGCCCACTGCCGAAATTGCTGTTATGGGACCCGAAGGAGCAGCGAATATAATTTTCCGTTCGGAAATTATGAATGCAGAAGATCCAGAAGAGATGAGAAGGGTTAAAGTTCAAGAATATAAGGAGAAATTTGCAAACCCATATGTGGCAGCTGCATACGGATATGTTGATGCCGTAATTCAACCGAATGAAACACGTGAATATGTTACTCACGCATTAAAAATTGGCAAAAGCAAAGAAGAATATCGTCCAGAAAAAAAACATGGAGTTCCACCATTCTAAAAATGGCATAAATAAGTAGTTTTTTGTTAAATTAATATTTTAAATTATGTCTGAAGAAAAATCTAAAAACGACAAAATATATAGAAAAGTTTATATTCTTTCTGACCCAGGATTAATTTATCCATTTATTCCCGGAACCGTTAGTGGTTTCATTGTGAAAAAGGGCGATGCAGTGGTGAAAGGCGATCAATTATTTATTCTGGATGCAATGAAAATGAACAATATTGTTTTGTCGCCTATTGACGGAGTCGTTAAAAAAATAAACGTGAAAATTGGCGAAAAAGTTAGCAAAAACGATGTTATTTTAGAAATAGAATAATTTTTAATTGTGTTAATTTTAAAAATCTTTTAAAAAAATTGCTTAAGTTTGCATTCTATTTGATTATGAAAATATAAAGATGCCAAAAATACTACGTATTATAAACCGCTTTAATTTAGGTGGCCCAACTTACAATGCTGCATATCTTTCAAAATATATGACTTCAGATTTTGAAACAATGCTTATTGGTGGTGAAAAAGATAAATCTGAAGCAAATTCCGATTTTATTATTAACAACCTTGGGCTTGAAGTAAATATTTTGCACGAAATGAAGCGGGAAATTAATTTCACAAAAG
>JAQUHH010000304.1 GCA_028683685.1 Bacteroidales bacterium | reverse complement strand
ATTGGGAGGCAGTGCCTACTTTTTTTACGCAAACAATAAAGATTACCAAATCTTTAGAAAAGAACTTCAAGCACGCTTTCTTGGCGAAACTGAAAATTTAAATCCAAAATTGACTAATTATTCTGAACAAAATTTAGTTTCTTTGAAAAATTACTATCAACGAAACCGCGAATTATCGATTTTGGTGGCCGTGGTTGTTTATGCACTAAATATTTTGGATGCCAGCGTGGATGCTCATCTTTTTTCGTTTGATATCTCCGACGATTTAAGCTTGTCGATGCAGCCTTTTACCAGCCCCCAAATAAATCCTTTTTCGCAGTATAAAATGGCATACACTTCCGGCATTAGCTTACATTTAAAATTTTAGAAAATCATTTATGAATATCGCAATTATTGGTTATGGAAAGATGGGAAAAGAGATTGAAAAACTCATCGAAAAAAGCAAACACACCTTAGTTTCAATCATCGATTCGGAAGAAGAGTGGGAAGAGTGTCAAGACGAACTCGAAAAAGCCGATGTCGCCATTGAATTTTCAACGCCTTTATCCGTCGTTTCTAACATCAAAAAATGTTTTAACCGCAACCTGCCCATAGTAGTCGGCACCACTGGCTGGAATGATGCTCGCGAAGAACTCCAAAACCTCTGTCTTGAAAAAAATCAATCCTTGATTTGGGGAGCTAATTATAGCGTTGGAGTAAACATGTTCTTTGCAGTCAATAAAAAATTGGCTGAAATGATGGCAAACTATCCTGAATTTGAAGTAGATATTGAAGAAATACATCACACTGCAAAACTTGATTCACCCAGTGGAACCGCACTTTTTTTGGCACACGACATCGTAGAAATAGCGTCCTCTAAACAGCACAAAATAGAATCTCCAACCATGTCTACACCCGTTATTTCTTCCAGAAGAATCAGCAATACTCCAGGTACACATATTGTATCTTATCAATCTAATAATGAAATAATTGAAATAAAACACGTCGCTTTAAACCGGAAAAATTTCGCAAAAGGAGCTTTAAATGCTGCCGAATGGATAATTACAAAAAAAGGCTTCTATTCTGTTAAAGACATGTATTCTTTTTGATGAAAATTCTACAATACGAAAAAGCATCATTCTACAACATAAAAAAATAAAAGAACTCCTATAATGTTTTTTAAGAATTGATTTGAAATATGTCTGAAAAAATTTCGTTAATTTGCAATAAATAAAGTAAAAATCTATTTAATTATGACCATTCCTCTTCCTATTCTTGCTGCTTTCAGCATATTATCAATCATTGCCATCATCGTTTCGCTTTGGAAAATCTTCGAAAAAGCAGGTGAAAAAAACTGGTATAGTTTGATTCCATTTTTTAACATCTACGTATGGTTAAGAATATTGCAAAAACCAATATGGTGGTTTATTCTTTATTTTGTTCCATTTTTAAATTTTTTCATGCTTCAAGTCAGCATTTGGGAAACCATTCGGGCATTTGGCAAAACAAAATATCGTCATTTACTGGGAGGAACAATTTTACCCATTTTGATGATGCCCTATTTAGCATTTTCAGAAAAAGAAAAATTCACTCATTTATCGCAATTGCCCAAACGGAAAAAAACTTTTGTACAAGAATGGGTTGATGCTTTACTTTTTGCAGTAGCTGCAGCGTATATTATTCGTGCATTTTTGATTGAATTTTACATCATCCCCACTTCGTCTATGGAAAGTTCATTAATGGTAGGCGATTTTTTGGCGGTCAGTAAAATCCATTACGGTCCAAAATTGCCACAAACCCCCATTGCAATTCCATTTGTTCACCACACCATGCCCATGACACAACTGAAAAAATCGTATGTGGAATGGATCAAATTTCCATATTACAGATTTGCTGGTTTAAGCAAAGTACATCGAAATGATGCGGTGGTATTCAATTATGCCGATGGCGACACGGTGGCATTAGAAGCACAAAACATGAGCTATTACCAATTGGTAAGAGAATATGAAAACGCTCAAGCACAACGGATGGGACCCTCATACCGACCCGGCTATGGTTGGCAATATGTTCAGGACAATTTCACCGTCGTTTCTCGCCCCGTTGACAAACGCGAAAATTACATCAAACGCTGTGTAGCTATACCTGGCGACAAACTTGAAGTTAGGAATCGTGAACTTTACATTAACGACCAACCAGCATATGTTCCCGAAAATATTCAATTTCAATATATTGTATATACCAATGGTTTCGAAATCAATCCAAAAATTCGTCAATCCATGGATATTAATGAAGAAGACCGCTTTGCAGCCATCGAATTTGTTCAACATATACCCGAAAGATCCACCAATGAAAATACAATTCTACGATTAATCGACAGCTTAGCATTAAACCCGAACATATATATATATTCTCTAAATTCGAAAATGCTTGAAGCCATGAAGAAACTTCCCAATGTTACTGGCATTGAACCACTCATCGCTTCTGACTCGATAAGAGATCCCAATATATTTCCCCATCATGCTTCTTATGTATGGAATAGGGATAATTTTGGCCCCATTTTCATTCCCAAAGAAAATACAACCGTAAAGCTAGATACTCTTTCTTTACCTATTTACAGAGCCATTATCGAAAAATATGAAGCAAATAAACTCGAAGTAAAGGGAGATAAAATATACATCAATGGGGAGCTGGCAGACAGCTATACGTTTAAAATGAATCACTATTGGATGATGGGCGACAATCGTCATAATTCTGCGGATTCACGCTACTGGGGATTCATTCCCGAAGATCATATTGCCGGGAAAGCTATATTTGTTTGGTTGTCGCTTGATAAATTTAAAAAATGGACCGAAGGCAAAATCCGATGGAGACGAATGTTTAAAGGCATTAATTAAGCATTCAAAACAACACAATATTAATTTATTTTGTTATTTTGAATAGTTTTTGAATATATTTGCAATATAAATAAGAAAATTAATAAAAAACGAAACACAATGAAAAAATCAACAATTGTTATTTTGCTCGCTATTATAATGAGTGTTCCCACTTTGCTTTTGGCTCAAAAAAAAGGCAAAGCTTTTACTGGAACCATTGAGTACGAATTA
>JAQUHH010000303.1 GCA_028683685.1 Bacteroidales bacterium | reverse complement strand
TTTCATAAATGACATTCACTTTTTCCGAAGCTGTTTTGGGCAATCCTTCACTGAGTGCCTTGGTCACTTCTTTCCATAATTGATTGTAAGATTGACTGCTTTGTCCGCTAACGGATATAAAAATCATAGCAGACAAAAGGGTAATAAATAACTTTTTCATAAAATTTGCATTTGGAAAAGTAAATATACATGAAAATATCGAGCCAGAAATTTATGTTTCTTATAGAAAATAAGAAATGGGGCTAAAGCCCTTGATTTCAATTTATCTTATTGTCAGTCAGATAAATCTGACTGCAATAGATAGCATTATAAATAAACATCTAATTATCAAATATTTATAAACTCTATTAATTATATATCTATTCCAGTTTGGCTAAAGCCAACTGAAAAAAAATTCTTCTTGATTTTGTGCTTTAGCACCATTATGGGGCTAAAGCCCTGATACTTTATTTCATCTTTATTGTCAGTCAGATAAATCTGACTGCAATAGATAGTATTATAAATAAACATCTAATTATCAAATATTTATAAACTCTATTAATTATCTATCTATTCCAGTTTGGCGGAAGCCAACTGGAAAATAATTTTCTTCTTGATTTTGTGCTTTAGCACCATTATGGGGCTAAAGCCCTGATACTTTATTTCATCTTTATTGTCAGTCAGATAAATCTGACTGCAATAGATAGTATTATAAATAAATATCTAATTATCAAATATTTATAAACTCTATTAATTATATATCAATTCCAGTTGGCTTCCGCCAACTGAAAAAACACCATGAATCCGACTGCACTAAAATTCTACATCAAGGCAAAACATTGTATATTTTAACAATTTGAGATAATTCTTATTTCATTATTTTTTTAAAGAGGCTTTACTAAAAATATAATCTGGAATTTTCTCGTCAAATTTAATATTTAGCACAATAAAATCAGTACCTTTTCCATCTTTGAGCATATCTTTATAATTGATTAATGTTGGATACCATCGGTTTCCCATTTTTTTAAAATTACTCATTACTGTCTTTTTCAATAGTTGTCCACTTTTTGCATAAAGTTCTTCTTTCATCGGCACGTATCTTTCTTGATCAATCCACATTTTTCGTTTTTCGTACGACACGTTCTCAACTTTTGCATTCAGTTCCAATATCCACGTTTTTCGACCATCAATAGTCTCTTCTCCAAGCACTTTAGCATTGTACATCTCAATTAGCTTTCTGCTTTCCATCATATCTTCGTATGACAAATCGGAACCCATCACAGATTGACGCAACATATGTCCTGAAAGCTGAATGGTGCGATCGGTTTCAGGAGAATAAATCCATAGCTTATCTTCAAGTTTTAACATTTTAGTCCCTTTCTCTCTTTGAGGGGACAAATATTCCGTAAATGATTTTGTATTTCCCTCGGCATAGCCTTTTGAAACAACTTCACGATTGTTTCTTTTTCCCCAAATAATCATTTTTGATTCGATTATCTGTGATTTTGAAGTCATGTTTTCATCTACTTTTTTAATTATTTCACCGGCATCTGGAAAATCCACCATAGACGTAAATAAAATGAAAGCAAATATGGCGATAATTGTTTTTTTCATATTCGTGTTTTTTTTTAAATTAAACTTCTAATTCTTTAAAAAGTGTCGCTGTTTCTCGTTTATATATACCAATACCGGAAAGCATATTTCCAAAAACCATGGCAAACAGACCGGGGATAAAACCAATATACAATAGGTCAAGTGTAAATTTAGCACGCATAACCGTGGGCATCATCATCGTGCCACCTTTCATCATTCCACTAATGTCTAATCCGTGGACTTGCATAATCCAAGTGGCAGAAACTCCAATTATAGTTCCTATTATCGACCCAATAGCACCAATTAAAACAGCTTCTAAAATTAATGTTTTATATATATGACCTTTATTTTCTCCCAGAGCCAAGCGAATTCCAAATTCTTGATAGCGTCTCAAACCGCCAATTAGTCCTGTGTTCCACAGAACAACAGACATAATTAATACAAAAATAATAACAAACATTGATGAGAATGAATTAACATAATCGAGAAGACTGCCCAAATTGTTTTGTTCTTTTAATCTAAGCATTATGGGTGCATATTCATCCGTGCTTTGGGCATAATGTGCATTAAAAGCATTCTGAGTGAGTACCGCCTTTTCATCAAAATACATTCCTTCTTTTGAAAAACCCAATATCTCGCCAACGGCATCTTCCATGTCTAACATGCGTCGAGCATCGGAAATATCGGCAATTATCATTCCTCTGTCCATCGCTTCAACACCAAACCTGACGGTACCACTAATAATAAAACTTTCAAAAGCTAAACTTCCATACATGGTTGATCCCATATAAGTTACTGTATCGCCAATGTTGAGTTTTAGTTTTTGAGCCAGTTCGAAACCTATTAATACCTCTTTTCTTTTTTGCGGCACATTTCCTTCCATTATTGAACTTGAAATATTAAGGCGTTCAACTTCTCCACTTTTTCCAGAAAAAAAGTCAATAGCCAAACCCGAGGAAGGTCCCTGCCCCTTTGAGTCGCCATTGATATCTGGTGCATCAATGATTCCACCAAAACGAATTCGTTGCACCCAATTATAATTTGGAAATTCATTTTCCAAAGATTTTATAAGACTATCCACTCCAAACAAAGCAAGATCGTTGGGTATTTGGTCTTTGTTTTCGGCATATGCTCTGCTCATTACTTTAACATGCCCTGTTTCGAAACGAGCAGATTGATCAATCATATCGCCCATAACGCCACTCATAAAACCACTTAAAAAAATGGTCAAAAATACACCTATAGAGATGATTATGACGGGCAAGAGACTTCTGTTTTTATCTCTCAAAATTGCTTTAAATATAAATTTTATCATGATATTTTCCCTTTTAATGCTTCAACTGGATTCATTTTTGCAATTTTTCGAGCGGGTAAAAAGCTTACAATAGTAGCTGAAATCACGACCAATAATAGAGTTCCAATAATTAATCCCAATCCATATATGGGATACATCCGTTCGGCCATTATTATTCCCACTGAATCGCCTGAAATTGGAAAACCAATTCCATAATGTGCAAAATA
>JAQUHH010000302.1 GCA_028683685.1 Bacteroidales bacterium | reverse complement strand
TGGCAATTTTTTGACGTGCCGAAGCAAAAATTCGAGTGAAAGTCGGACGTGACACACCCATAACAACAGAAGCTTCGTGATGGTTAACCATATCATAATCGCATAAACGAACCGCTTCATATTCTTCGTACAACAAAATCACCGGATTTTCTTTCTCGGATTTTTCTGTTCCTCCATAGGGAATAAAACCTTTAATGGTAGGAGGATTAAGCACTTTGCGAATGCGACGAATACGTTTATTCATTGATTTTTTTATTTGGTTCACCACAAAGGTAATGAACCATAGTTCATAAACCTAATTTTTAACAAGATATTATGAATAAAGTTTGTAGTGTAATAGAAAAAATCTATAAAACATACTTGTTTACAGGGACTACCGCATAATTATACACTTCAAATTGGGATAAAAAAAATTCTAAGCATTGGTTGCAAAAAAGAATTCAATCAAATCTAAAATAAAACGAAACTCAATTGAAATTTTGCTTGCTAAATGAAGCTTTTCATCATTTCTGATATCAAAGTACAAGGAAGACCAACTACATTAAAATAGGAACCTTTAATTTCTTGGATTTTATGAAAACCCAACCATTCTTGAATTCCATAGGCTCCAGCTTTGTCATAAGGCTGATAATTCATAATGTAATAATCAATTTCATCAACAGCAATCGGTTTAAAGAGAACAGAAGTTACGGCAAAGTCAGTTATAATTTTCTGTTCTGTTCTCAAACAAACTCCAGTAAAAACCTGATGTTCGTTATCGGACAATTTCTGAATCATTTGAAACGCTTCGGTATAATCTTTTGGTTTCCCCAGAATTTCTTGATTCAAAACAACAATGGTATCCGCAGTAATAAGCAATTCATTTTGAGATAGTAATGAAATATCTTTGGATTTTTGTAATGACAATTGTTTGACAATTTCTTCGGGCGAATTTTCAGGATTATATATTTCTTCCGCATTTGAAATCCGAATCTCGAATTCAAAACCCATTTGCGACAACATCTCTTTTCGACGAGGCGATGCCGACCCTAAAACCAAATGGTAATGTTTATTTATTATTTGATTGATAATCATGATAATGTATATCTAAAGACAATCAAAAAAAGGATTCCTAAAACCATTATTACTTTTAATAAAGTTGAGATAAAGCTAAAATCTTCTTTTGATTCTGCTTTTAGTAATTTTGTAAAAACATAGATAATAGGAATACTTATCATAACGATGCTATAGATTACAATCCAAACAGAATCAGCGAGATATAGTTTAATTTGGAGAAAAACAACGGATGCTAAAAAGATTGAAAGCAAGGCAAAAAGAATCTTTTTGGTTTTGGAGATTCCCAGAACAATGGGTAAGGTTTTTCTAGCATGTGAACTATCCCCTTCAATATCAACAACATCTTTAATAATTTCACGAATTAAACTTACAATAAATGCAAAACCAAAATAGATAAAAGTAATTTGGGTAATCGTTTGAAAAGTTCTGTTGCAATCAACCAAAGCAAGCGCATTGTGTTTCATTGCAAAAAATTCAAACAGCCAATAAACAATAATTATAAATGCACTTAAAAAAGCAACCACAATATTACCCCACAAAAAAAGTCGCTTGTACTTAAATGAATAATACCACAACATCATGGCTGTAATAGCAGGAATAATCGCTAAATTAATAGAAGAAACTTTCCAAGCTGCAATCATAAAAATAAAAATTCCAATGCCAGAAAGAACATAAAATAGATTTTGAGCATGTTTAGAGGGAACAAGTGTTCCCACAATTTGTTTTTCGGGCTTATTTATACCATCAATACTTTGATCAAAATAATCATTAATAATATATCCGGCAGCAGCTATAAGCATCATTGCCAAAACCAAAGCAAAAAACAATCCGTTGCCAATCATCGGTTTATAATTGCAATAAGATAAATAGGTGTCGAAAATGAAAATTCTCAACACATATAAAGTGGCTGCAATAATTAATAAATTGCCGGCTCTCACTAATTTCAAATACGTAATAATCTGTTTCATCTTTTATTCTTTGCTTTAATGAGCATGTATAATTAGAATTCTGGCTTTATGGAAACAAAAATCACCAAGTAAAAGCTTCATCATCAAACCACATATTTTTAACTTTTAAAACTTGTTCAATAATATCGCGAGCACAGCCATCGCCGCCATTAAATTTGGAAATATAATGAGAAATAGCCTTAATTTCTTCGGCAGCATTGGCGGGGCATACAGCCAAACCTGATTCTTTCATTACATAATAATCAGGAATATCGTCACCCATATAGATTACATTTTCGGGGTTTACGTTTATCTTATTCAAATATTCGTGAAAGGTTTTCATTTTATTGTCGATTCCTAAATAAATATCGGTCAGATTCATGGATTCAAACCTTTTTTGCATAGAAATCGAACGTCCGCCACTGATAATCGCAATATTTAAACCTTTTTTGATGGCCAATTGCAGTGCATATCCGTCGCGTACATTTGTCATTCTCAGTTGTTCCCCGTCGGGCAACACCAAAACTTTTCCATCGCTTAATACACCATCAAAATCAAAAATCAGGGTTGTTATTTCGCTCAATTTCTCTTTATAATTAATCATTTTTGTTTTTATTTTCTATTATTAATTGGCTAAATTTCTGATATAAATCTCGAAGTTGGTCATCGGTAATCAGACTCATATGTTTATTGATAATTTTTTGGTCGTTGCGAACGGCAGGACCTGTTTGGGCTTTGGCTGGCGAAATTTCAATGGCTTTTTGCGTTGTTTCTCTCATTAAAGAGTGAAGAATTGAAAAATCAATATTGTTTTGTTTCAACAAAGTTTCAGCTTCTACATAAAGATGATTCACAAAATTGCAAACCAAAACGGCAGCAATATGAATTTTGGCACGCTGTTCTGAGTTTACTTCCACTACTTCGGGAGACAACGCCAAGGCAAGTTCTTTGATTTTTTCTAGATTTGCTTTAGTATTGGCTTCAATCATCACTGGAATGGTTGAAAAATCGACTTCTCGCTCCATCGAAAAGGTTTGAAAAGGATAGAGAACTCCGTAATTGGCAATCGTTTGCGGGAAAAGATCCAAACCCAA
>JAQUHH010000035.1:3938-12989 GCA_028683685.1 Bacteroidales bacterium | reverse complement strand
TGTCTGTTGTCAAAAACATGGGATTCCCAGGATATTTCTTAATTGTTTGGGATTTTATTAAAAAAGCTCGAGAAATGGGCGTTCGTGTCGGACCCGGTAGAGGTTCCGCTGCGGGTTCCGCAGTGGCATTTGCTATTGAAATAACAGGAATTGATCCCATTAAATATTTATTACTTTTTGAACGTTTTCTAAATCCTGAACGGATTTCAATGCCCGATGTCGACATCGACTTTGATGACGAAAAACGAGATTTAGTGCTAAAATATGTAGTGGAAAAGTATGGTCAGGAAAAAGTAGCCCAGATTATTACTTTTGGTTCCATGGCTGCTAAATCAGCAATTAGGGATGTTTCCCGAATCCTGAAAATCCCATTGCACGAGTCAGACCGTCTGGCAAAACTAATTCCAGAAGCTGCGGGGACAAAACTGGATGTTTCTATTAAGGATGTTCCCGAATTGAAAGCGGCTTATGATTCAAATCCACAATACAAAAGGATGCTCGATTTAGCGATGAATCTTGAAGGTTCGGTGCGAAATACAGGGGTTCATGCGTGTGGTGTTATTATTGCTCCAGATGATTTAACGAAATTTGTTCCCATTTCCCGTGCAAAAGATACCGATAGCCCTGTTACCCAATTTCATGGAAAAATTGTGGAGAGCGTAGGATTGTTGAAAATGGACTTTTTGGGACTTAAAACACTCTCCATTATCAATGACGCATTGCTAAATATTAAGCGAAGCAAAGGGGATATAGTAGATATCGATAATGTAGATTTGGAGGATAAAAAAACATTTGAATTGTTTAGTGCGGGGAATACTACTGCTATTTTTCAGTTTGAGTCCGAAGGAATGAGAAAATATTTAATTGATTTGGAACCATCTCGTTTTGAGGATATTATTGCTATGAATGCCTTGTATCGTCCAGGTCCTTTGGCTTATATTCCTGATTTTGTAAAACGAAAACATGGTTTACAAGAAATCACATACGATTTACCCGAAATGCAAGAGTATCTAGAAGATACATACGGAATTACAGTATATCAAGAACAGGTGATGTTGTTGTCGCAAAAAATTGCTGGTTTTACTAAAGGGGAAGCTGATACTTTGCGAAAAGCAATGGGGAAAAAGCAAGTGGATGTTTTAGCAAAAATGAAATCTAAATTTATTGATGGTGCTGTGGCAAATGGGCATCCTGAAAAAGTGTTGGATAAAATTTGGAAAGACTGGGAAGCTTTTGCCCATTATGCTTTCAATAAATCTCACTCTACTTGCTATGGTTTTATTGCTTTTCAAACTGCTTTTTTGAAAGCAAATTATATGGCTGAGTTTATGGCGGCCAACTTAACCCATAATTTAAATAAGATTGATGAAATTTCAAAACTCATAGAAGATTGTAGAAAAAATGAGATTGAAGTTTTGGGTCCCGATGTTTTAGAGTCAGAATTGAAATTTACGGTAAATAAAAAAGGACAAATTCGATTTGGATTGGCTGCCGTGAAAGGAGTTGGCGGAGCTGCTGTGGAAGATATTATTTGCGAACGAGATGAAAATGGTCCCTTCAAAGGAATTATCGATTTTATGACCCGAGTCAATCTACGTTCATGCAATAAACGTTGCATCGAAGCTCTTGCCAAAGCAGGTGCATTTGATTGTTTCCCTGAAATTCACAGAGCTCAGTTTTTTTATGATGACAATGGAAATAGTTTTCTTGAAAAATTGGTTCGCTATGCTACAAACATCAGTAATAATGCAGATTCTGCACAAGTTTCGTTGTTTGATTTTGACGAAGCAGATGCAGATGTTCCAGACATCGAATTTCCTTCTTGTTCGGAATGGAATGCCATTACTAAATTAAAACATGAACAAGAAGTCACTGGATTCTATATTTCGGGGCATCCTTTGGATGAGTTTCGACATACATTAAAATTTTTCGCAAAAGGGAATGTTGCTCAAATTAAAGAAGCTCTTTCTCAGAAAAAAATAGTTCAAATGAAATTTGGTGGAATTATATCTTCGGCAACTCATGCTACATCAGCAAAAGGAAAACCATGGGGCAGATTTACTGTGGAAGATTATTCTGATTCACTAGAAATTACCCTTTTTGGTGAACAATATGTTGGGGTTCAAAAATATATGACCGAAGGAATGTTTGTTTATGTAGATTTAGTAACGGGTCCTCCTCCCAAATGGAAACTTGAAAAGGATTCAAATGCCGATTTTGAATTTAAGCAAGTGAAATTATCACTTCTTTCGGAAGTGCTTGATAAGTCGTGTAAAGCAGTGGAAGTGATTTTGACGACCACTCAGCTTCAGGAGTCTTTTATCAATAATTTTGAAAAAATGCTAAGCAGCCATCCAGGGCATCATTCTTTTGTTATTAACCTAAAAGACCAAGTTAATAAATGTAATATTAAATTGAAATCAAACAAATATAAAGTAAATTGTGTTACTTTGGTTGACGAATTAGAAAAACAGAAAATGGATTTTATTTTAAAATAGAAAACTAAAAAACAAATATATTATGGCACTAGAATTTACAGACAGCAATTTTGAAGAATTAGTATTAAAATCAGACAAACCCGTATTGGTTGACTTTTGGGCAGAATGGTGTGGACCTTGTCGTCAGGTGGGACCTTTGGTGGAAGAGTTGTCAAAAGAGTATGAAGGAAAAGCAGTGATAGGCAAAGTAGATGTAGAAGCCAATTCTGAAATTTCTGTTCAGTTTGGAATTCGTAATATTCCAACAATTTTGTTTTTCAAAGGAGGTGAACTTGTTGATAAACAAGTAGGTTATGCACCAAAAGCAACTTTGGCTGCAAAAATAGATGCCTTGCTGTAAATTTCAGCATGGTTTTATTAATTGAGAAGAAAATGTGAATAATTCATGTTTTGAAAGAATTTTTAAAAAGATAGTTTACTGTTTTATGGAAATTCTTTCAAAACTTTTCACGTTTGTTTTGTTGAAATAAGATTGGAAAGAAATCTGTTTAGACATAGTATAATAATATATTTTAATGAAATAGAATTAATTTGGCACAAGAAATAGATATTAAATTGCTTCGGCGATACAGTCATTTGGAGCTAATTAGCAGACAGGTAGTGGAAGGTTTTATTACCGGTTTGCACAAAAGTCCATTTCATGGTTTTTCTGTTGAGTTTGCCGAACATCGGATATACAATCAGGGGGAGTCAACGCGTCATATCGACTGGAAACTTTTTGCTCGAAGCGATAAGCTTTTTGTAAAAAAGTATGAAGAAGAGACCAATTTACGTTGCCGTATTGTCATGGATACTTCTTCTTCTATGCTTTATCCTGTAAATCAAGAGGCTAGTTTTGAAAATCCCAACAAATTGGTTTTTTCCGTTTATGCCGCAGCCGCTATTATACAAATGCTTAAAAAACAGAGAGATGCTTTTGGATTAAGTGTGTTTAATGAGCAAATTGAATTTAATTCGCCTGCCAAATCTTCCAATGTCCATCAAAAATATGTTTTTGGTGAGTTGGAAAAGATACTTTCTATAAAAGCCGATGACAATAAGAAGAAAACAGCCGCTATTGATACTTTGCATCAAATTGCCGAACAGATTAATCGGCGTTCTTTGGTGGTTATTTTTAGCGATATGTTCGATGATATTTCTCGAAAAGATGATCTTTTCGACGCCTTACAGCATTTACGACACAATAAACATGAAGTAATCCTTTTTCATGTTCTGGATAAAAAATCGGAAATTGATTTTGAATTTCAGAATCGACCTTATCGTTTTATAGATTTAGAAAGTAATTTGGAATTGAAGCTGCATCCCAATGAGGTGAAAAAGCTTTATGTAAAAGCGATGAAGGAATATTATGAAGAATTGAAAATAAAGTGCGGACAATTTCAAATTGACTATGTGGAAGCAGATATTAATAAAGGTTTTCACCAAATATTGATGCCTTATTTTATAAAACGAAAAAAAATGCTTTAGCAAAATGGATAAGGAAGTGAAAAAGTTGGGAATCAAAGATTGGGATGAAAACGACCGCCCCCGCGAAAAAATGTTGTTAAAAGGTCGAAAAGCCCTTTCTGATGCCGAATTAATCGCTATTTTGCTGGGTTCGGGAAATCGAAAAGAAACAGCTGTCGACTTGGCTCAACGAATATTGAGTGATAAAAAAAACAACTTAAACGAACTTTCCTTAATTAGTATTTCCGAACTTGTTAAATATCAGGGAGTTGGCGATGCAAAAGCCATTAGTATTTTGGCTGCTTTGGAGTTGGGAAATCGCCGCCTCAAAGCTCAAGTGCTCGAGCGCTATAAAATAACTTCCAGTCAGGAGGCATACAAATATGCTCAATCGCTTATTTCGTCCGCACATCAGGAAGAGTTTTGGGCGATATTTATGGATCGAAGCAATAAGATTATTGCCGATAAACAGATTAGTATGGGTGGACTCTCTTCTACCATTGTTGATCCCAAAGTGGTGTTTATTGCAGCACTCGAATACAAAGCTTCGGGAATGATTTTGGTACACAACCATCCTTCCGGAAATTTAGTGCCCAGTTCGGCCGATGACAAGATTACAGAACGTTTGATAAATGCTGGTAAATTGTTGGAAATTCAGGTGCTCGATCATCTGATTTTAGGTTCAAATAGTTATTATAGCTACCAAGATTCATCCCATCAATTATTTTTATAACAAAATGAAAATTAAAATATTAACCATTATAGGAGCACGCCCTCAAATTATTAAAGCAGCCGCTATTAGCAGAGCCATAAAAAATGGATTTGACCCTCAGATTCAAGAGGTATTGGTGCACACAGGACAACATTACGATCGCAATATGTCGGATGTTTTTTTTACAGAAATGGGCATCCCCGAACCGCATTATAATTTGAATGTTGGTTCTATGTCGCATGCTGCCCAAACAGCCAAAATGATGGTCGGAATTGAAGATTTAATAAATTCCGAAAAACCCAATTATTTATTGGTTTATGGGGATACCAATTCTACTTTGGCCGGTGCTTTGAGTGCCGCTAAGTTGCATTTGCCTGTTATTCATGTCGAAGCGGGTTTGAGATCTTATAATAAATCGATGCCTGAAGAGATAAACAGAATAATGACCGATCATGCGTCGACGTTATTGTTTACTCCCACCAAAACAGGATTTCAAAATCTTATTAAAGAAGGCTTTTCAAATACGGAAATTGAAAAAGCAAATGTTGACCATCCTGCTATTTTTCACTGTGGCGATGTGATGCTCGATAACTCTTTGTTTTTTGAAGAAAAAGCACAGAAAGATTCGCAAATTTTACAAAAATTGAACCTCAAACCCAACGAATTTGTATTGTGTACCATTCATCGGGATAATAATACGGATATCAAAGAACGATTGACAGATATTGTTCGTGCTCTGCTCGAAATTTCCCAAAAAAACGATATCCAAATTGTTTTACCACTGCATCCTCGAACTGCAAAAAAACTACCAGAAATGTTGGATAGTCAGTTATACAAAGATTTTACTACAACAGAAAGAATTAAAATTACAGAACCGGTCTCTTTTTTTGACATGATTCAGTTGGAGTCGAACAGCAAATTAATTATGACGGATTCTGGTGGGGTTCAAAAAGAGGCTTTTTTCTTTAAAAAACCATGTTTAATAATGCGTTCCGAAACGGAATGGGTGGAAATTGTAGATGCTGCTTGTGCTAAAATTGTAGATGCTAATCGTACCAAAATAATTGAGAATTTTAACTTATTTATAAATAGACAGGATTTGGCTTTTCCTGAAATTTTTGGAAATGGCAAGGCAGCAGAGTTTATTTGTAAAAAAATTATTGAACATGGAAAATGAAATTATTAGAGAACAAAAGACGGAGTTAAGAAAGAAAATTAAAGGCATTAAAAAAAACTTTACTCAAGAACAGCGATTTGAACAATCTCAAATTGTTATTAAAGAGATTGAAAAGCATCCCGATTTTCTAAATTCTAATATTGTAATGGCTTATTGGGCAATGAAAGATGAGCTTGATTTAACAGATTTGATTTTAAGGTGGAAAGATGAAAAACAGTTTTTATTGCCCTGTGTAAAAGGAGATGACCTTGAGTTAAGGCGTTTTCAAGGAATGGAATCTATGAATACTGGAGCTGCTTTTGGAATAATGGAGCCTATTGGAGATTTGTTTACAGATTTTTTATCCATAGATTTAATTTTAGTGCCCGGAATTGCATTTGATTCCAAAAATAATAGAATGGGACGTGGAAAAGCATATTATGATTCGTTTTTGCCTAAAACAAAAGCTGTTAAAATAGGAGTTTGCTTCGATTTTCAATTGGTAGAATCTGTGCCGGTATCTGTTTTAGATGTTAAAATGGATGCCATTATGTCGTTTCCAAAAAAGTAGATTTTTCTTCTTCTATAATTAATATTTAAATGTCTTTTTGAAACAATTTCTTTTATTTTTCGTAATATTGTATGTTGTTTCAATTTATTTTATAAATTAGCAAGATTAAATAACGCAATTATGAAAAAAAGGATCATTTTATCGTTCATAGTACTGTTTACAGTAGTTGGTTTGAATGCTCAGTATTACCAAATTCATCCTAGTTTTATGAGTTTTACCGGAGGTGCAGGAAACATTAGTTTTCAGGATACTGAGTTTCCTGGATATCATGGAAGAGTGGAAGGAGCTTATTTTTTCAATTATATGTTTGGGGTCGGTCTTCAAGCTGACCATGGTTATTATAAGCCATTTCCAAATAAATTTGCAGATGAAAGAGTAAATACTCCTCGATATAATTATACCCAAACAACCGCAGATTTAAGTCATTATGTTGTAGAAAATTATACTGTGAACGCTTATTTGACTGCTCAGCCTGATTGGTGGTATTCTTTTTCTTTTGTTGGAGGAGCAGGTTTGCAAAGACTTAGTACGCCAGAAGGAACGATTTTGTATGAAGAAATTTACCCATATCAATATCACGGTGACCCGCTGCAATCAGCCACTCTTGAATTTTTCAAAGAAGTTTCTACTTCTTTTGTATTTCATGCTGGTGCAAGAGCAAACTTGATGTTGACCGACCGTTTTGGATTTACGTTGGGTACAGATTATTTTTATGCGAAGAACAAAAAGTATGAAAATGAAAGATTGCATGAAATTAATGCCACTTTTGGAATCATTATTGGTCTTCACGAAATTTTGAACTAAATTTTGAATGTTAAATATTTGAAAGCTGTCTGGTTTAAATTAGACAGCTTTTTTCTTTAAATAAATATGAATACTATTTTAATACTTCAAGGATCAAATATGGGTGAGCGTTACCAAATGCTTGAAGAGTCGAGAAAACAGATTGCTCTAAAAATTGGTGCTGTAAACTTGGTTTCAAAAATGTATGAGTCGGAATCATGGGGATTTGAAAGTGATGTTTGGTTTTTAAATAGAGTGTTGCAAGTGCAAACTGAGATGGATGTTTTCCAAGTTTTATATCAACTTTTGGAGATCGAAAAACAATTGGGAAGAATTAGAAATCTAGGGTCAAAATCATATTCATCGAGAACCATTGATTTGGATATTCTTTTTTTTAATCAGGAAATTATTCATTCTCCAGAATTGGATGTTCCTCATCCTAAAATTCATCTTCGGAAATTTACTTTGCTTCCGCTTTGTGATCTTGTTCCTGAATGGATTCATCCAGAATCGTTATTAACGGTCAAGCAGTTGCTTGAAAATTGCAAGGATGAAACATTGGTGAAAAGTTTTGATATAAGTTCCGAACTTTTATAGAAGTTTGTTTTTAGGTAATGTACTTGTTTTTTCTGTATTTTCGTTGATATTTTCAAAATCATTTAAACATGAGTAAAGGTAGAGATAAAAAACCGCACATTGGTATTTTTGGTAGACGTAATAACGGCAAAAGTTCATTTATTAATGCTCTTACAAACCAAGAAGTAGCCATTGTTTCAGATATTGCTGGCACCACCACCGATCCAGTTAAAAAATCCATTGAAATAAGTGGCATTGGTCCATTGGTAATTATAGATACCGCCGGAATTGATGATTTGGGTGATTTGGGGATAAAACGAGTACAGAAAACATTAGAGGTTATGAAAATTATCGATTTTGGAATTTTAATGATTGCCAACAATCAATTTGATGAAGTTGAATTTAAAGTAATTCATGATTTTCAAAAAAACGAAGTGCCTTGGATTTGCATTCATAATAAAAGTGATCTTGTTTGGTCTTCGGATGAGACTCGTCAGAAAGTTCGGAAGTACAATACAGAATTAATTGATTTTAGTGCTTTGTACAAAACAAATTTGGAAAAAGTAATCGAGGCAATTCGTTTGAAAATCCCTGAATTTGTTTATAAAACCCATACTTTAATTGGTGATTTGATAAAACCCGGCGATACAGTATTGATGATTACTCCCATTGATATTGCGGCTCCCGAAGGACGGATGATATTGCCTCAAGTACAATTAATTCGCGATATTTTGGACAATGATGCCATAGCAGTGGTGTTAAAAGATAATGAACTTGATACTTACATCCCCAAAATGAACCCTAAGCCCGCTTTGGTAGTGTGTGATAGTCAGGTTTTTGCGAAAGCGGATGCTTCTATCCCCAAAGATATTCCATTGACTAGTTTTTCTATTGTTTTGGCTCGTTTGAAAGGTGATTTTAAGCACTATATGAAAGGAACTTCGCATATATCAAACCTAAAAGACGGAGATGAGATATTGCTTTTAGAATCATGCACACATCATGTGTCCTGTGAAGATATTGGTAGAGTGAAAATACCTCATTGGCTTACTAAATTTACGGGTAAAAAATTAGAATATACATTTGTTTCAGGATTGGATGCTATTTCGGATATGAAGAAATATGCAATGGTTATCCAGTGTGGCGGCTGTATGGTGACCCAGAAACAATTGTTGAATCGTCTTAAGCCAGCTATTGAAAACGGTATTCCTGTATCCAATTACGGGATGACCATCGCGTATGTTCATGGAATTTATCAACGTGCCATTGCTCCGTTCAAAAAAAATTAGGACTCCTTACTTTGTTTTTA
>JAQUHH010000035.1:0-3838 GCA_028683685.1 Bacteroidales bacterium | reverse complement strand
TTTATATATGAATCAATAATTTTTATCATGAAAAAATCAGTAATACTTTTAGTTTTAGCATTTTTGACTTTTGGATTAGTAAATGCTCAGAATACCGCCATGAGAGGAAGTGTCGAAAAAAGGGCACAGAAACAAGCACAATCTTTAAAGAAAAAACTATCATTAACTTCTGAGCAATATGGTAAAATATATGAATTGGTTCATGACAATATTCAACAAATTGATTTGTTAAAAGAGGAAATGAAAACCAAGCATGGTGAGGAAGGCGAAAGATATAATGAAAAAAAATTGCGTATTCTTCGTTTGGAAATTGAAAAAGAGATGAAATCTATTTTAACTTCAGATCAATATAAAAAGTGGCAAAAAGACCGTGCTAAAAAGACAAAAACAGTGAAAGATAAAAATAATGAAATAGAAATTGTTGAATCTGAAAATATTTTTTAAATTCAAAATTACTTTATTTGAAGTTCCGATATTTTATCGGAACTTTTTTTGCATGAATTAGTTTTTGTTTCTCATACAATAAATCAATTTTTCCGGTGTTAATTATAGTGTGCTTTAATTGCATTATTTTTGTCGGAGTGATTCTCTAATTGAAGTTTAATGAAAAAGATATTTATATTTGTTTTTTCTGTTATTTATACTTTTGTTTTGCAAGCCCAAATTCCTATAGGTACGTGGCGTGATCATTTACCCTATAATAAAGTTATTATGGTTGCCGATGCTGGTAGCAGAGTTTATGCAGCTACACCTCAAACCATTTATTATGTAGAAAAAGCTGAAAATAGCATACATCGCCTTTCTAAAATTGATGGACTTTCGGATGTTGGGATTTCTGCAATAGCATATTCCGAAAGCAATAATTCATTGGTTATCGCTTACGAAAATACAAATGTTGATATTTTAATCAATGATGTGGTTTTTAATATTCCTGATATAAAGCGGAAAATTATTCCTGGCAATAAAACTATTAATAATATTGAAATTAAAGATAAGTTTGCTTATTTATCGTGTGGTTTTGGAATTATTGTTCTTGATATTCAACGCAAAGAAATTAATGATACTTGGCTGATTGGTCCTTTTGGAAATAATATAGAAGTGTTTGATATTGTATTTTTAAATAATCAGATTTATGTAGCAACCGAATTGGGACTCTTTTTTGCGGATGCTTCAAATCCTAATTTAGCAAATTATAATTTTTGGAATGTGGATGAACGCTATTTTAGTTATGGGACAAAGCTTAATATGGTCGTTGGTTTTAATAATCAATTATTGGTTAATAAACCGTACACGCAAGAAGGAGCCGACTCACTCTTCATTCTTCGAGATGATGTTTGGGAATATGCTGATTTTGCAGGGAATGCTCAAAAAAAGAGCCTGTTTGTGAAAGATGAAATTTTGCTGATTGCCGCTAATTATAATATAGATGAATATGATGTTTTATTTCAAAATATTACCAATTTATGGACGTATAATCCAGAATCTATTTTTGCAAACTACGCTATTCTTGATAATGATGGAAATCGATGGATTGCGGATAATCAATATGGTTTAGTGAAAAATAGCAAAAATAATGTTTGGGAGTCGGTAATTTATCGTCTAAATGGACCCGTTTCTGATCAAATTTTTCAATTGAGTCTTTATGATGGAAAATTGATGGTGGCACAAGGGGGAGTTACTGCCTCGTGGGGAAGCACATACACAAGGGCAGATTGGAGTTATTTTGAAGATAATGTTTGGACTATTGTTTCTTCTAGTAGCCATCCGGCTTTGGATACTATATATGATTTACTGGCTTGTGTTGCGAATCCTTTAAATAAAAATCAGGTTTTTGCAGCAAGCTGGGGAAAAGGAATTTTAGAATTTCAAAATGGAGAGTTGGTGGAGGTTTACAATTCTTCGAATACGCCTATGCAAGATGTTTATAATGGAAATTATGTGGGAGGTTTATGCATGGATATGCAGGGTAATCTATGGGCTTCTAATTCTAATGCAGGAAATATATTGACGGTGAGAACACCTCAAAATAATTGGTATACATATAGTTTAGCACCCTTTGCTTCAGGGACGAATGTATCCAAAATATTTATTGATTCGACTTTTTATAAATGGATAATTTTACCAAGATCTAACGGATTGATTGTTTTTGATGATAATGGCACTTTGGATAATGCTTCTGATGATCGGAAAATATCTTTGAATATTAATAATGGAACAAGTGTTTCTAGTAATCAGATAAACTGCATTGCTCAGGATTTAGAAAATAGTATTTGGATTGGAACAGATAAGGGAATAAAAGTGTTTTATAATCCAGAAAATATTTTTGAAAATAATGCACCCGCTCCCCAAAATATTTTAATTGAACAAGATGGGTATGTTCAAAACCTCTTTGAGTTTGAAAATGTAAGTTGCATTGCCGTGGATGGAGCCAATCAAAAGTGGATTGGAACTTCCAAAGCTGGACTTTTTGTGATGTCATCGGATGGAACTCGTGAGTTGTTCCGTTATACAGAATCAAACAGTCCTCTTTTGTCAAACACCATTATGGATGTTGCTATTGATAATAAGACCGGAGAGGTGTTTATTGCGACTGATAAGGGGATTGTGTCATATCGGGGATTTGCGACCATGGGTGGGGAAACAATTGCTGATGAGGTGACCATTTTCCCAAATCCAGTTCGAGAAAATTATACTGGATATGTTGCCATCAATGGTTTAACTAGAAATGCAAACGTTAAAATTTCGGATATTAATGGTCGCATGGTCTATCAAACAATTGCAAATGGGGGGCAGGCTTTGTGGAATGGGAATAACTTTTTAGGAGAAAGAGTACAAACAGGAATTTATTTAATCCTCGCCTCAGACGCTGAAGGAACAGAAAAGATAGTTGGTAAATTAATGTTTATTCATTAAAAAGATGCTTGTAAAAACAAAGGGCATTCTTCTAAATAAGAATCGGTTTTCGGATACCAGTATGATTGTTCATGTATTAACCCAAGATGCAGGGAAACAGTCTTTTTTGGTAAAAGGAGTCTATTCTAGAAATTCTAAAAATAGAATTTCTAGTTTGGAATTGCTTAATCTGCTTGAAATTACTGCTTGGAAAAGTTCTAAATCTGATTTATTGACGGTTAGAGAACTTGATATTTGGCACCATTATCATAGTATTTCAGATGATTTCAATAAAAAAACAATGGCTCTTTTTTTAGCTGAATTTATACATCGCACCATTCAATCACCAGATGCAGATGTGCAATTGTATCATTTTGTTGAAAGTAGTTTGTTGCATTTTGATAAACTGGAGAAATCGTTTTCCGATTTTCATTTGCGATTTTTAAGTCATTTTACTAAATATTTGGGTATTATTCCACAAAATGATTATAGTTCCCAAAAACCATATTTTAATATATTAACGGCATCTTTTAGTCATATTTATGGAGAAGATAATTATTATTTTAATGCTCAAAGCAGTATTCAACTTCATAAATATTTGTCTATTTCAATAATGGATTATCTTGAATATGTTTTCCCTTTAAATGAAAGGAATGTCTTGTTGGATGATTTGCTCAGATTTTATGCTTATCATCTGAGCCATTTTGTAGGATTGAAATCCATAAGTGTTTTGAAAAGTGTATTGCATTAATTAAAATAAAAAACGCTTTGAAATTTTCAAAGCGTTTTTTATTTTAATAATGTATATGTGTACGTCTCATGTTCTTAAGAATATATTTATTATGAATAGGAACAGTACTCTTGCGAAGTTTGCGTTGGTATTTGCCTTTATATCGTTTGGCGTGTTTTATTCGTTTTTTCTTGACGACTTTTCGATAATTTCTGT
>JAQUHH010000301.1 GCA_028683685.1 Bacteroidales bacterium | reverse complement strand
GTTTTGATTGGAGCATATACTAATATTTCTATCTTATGCGATTATTTAATAGAAAAAAATCAAGCTGTTGTTTTATTATGTTCAGGATGGAAAGGGAAATTTAGTTTAGAAGATGCTATTATCGCCGGCGCATATTGTGAAAAACTTATTGAGTCAGGACATTTTTCGACTGAATGCGACAGTGCATATGCGGCTATGGATTTATGGTCAATGGCTAAAAAAGACATTATGACGTATGTTGAAAAATGCAGTCACCGAAAACGTCTTCGTACATTAGAACTTGATAATGTTATTGAATTTTGCTTTACCCCAGATACAACTCCGATTATTCCAATATTTAAAGACGGTATTATTCAAAAAAAACAATAAGGTTTATGGGATTACGACAAAAAATCATTTTGATCTTTTTTTTAATTTTGGGAACCACACTCTGTGCTCAAAATTATCGCAAACATCAACAATGGTTTTTCGGAGGTCACGTTGGCTACAATGCTTTTTGGGGAGATGTAACCGATAATGGCAACCATATTATACCCGGTGGACCTTTTCAAGAATCGTTTTACAAAGATCGAAAAGTGATGTATGGAGCTTGGTTAGGAAAAGAATTCAATAATAAAATTTCCTTCCGTTCTCAATTTATTTATGGTCAAATGGTAGGAACTTCTAATTTTGACAAAAAACAATTTTCTTCCAGCAATAGAGAATTTAACGTCACATTTGCCCTTGATTTGGTTGACCTGTTAGAATGGGATCACAAATCACCATGGGATTGGTATATATATGGCGGTATTGGAATTTTAAGTTTTCGTAGCACTTTATATTCTCTGAATTCTGGCGAAATGATTCGTTATACTCCCTTCGATTCTTTAAAATTTTATACCAATCAACGACAAATGACCATGATTGTTCCTTTCGGCACAGGAATCAACTACAATCTCAATGAAAATTTGCGTTTTACTTTGGAAACTAATTTGCGTTCCGCTTCTAGCGATTGGATGGACAGCGAAATGAGTAAAAAACGTAGTTTTGAAGGTTACTCATTAACAACAATTGGCATCACTTATATTTTTGATTTTCGTAAAAAAGGAAATAGAGGGAGTCGCCACAGCAATTTTGAAGCCATGAGCGATAATTCAGGCAAAGAGTATCGCAAAGTAAGACACAATGGAAATATTTCTAAAAATCCATTCAAACAAAGAAGACCCCATCGAAGTTCCGTCAAAATAAAAGGACAGCGACGAGGAAAAGTTTTTAAAACACCTGACTAAAAGTCGGTTTGTTTTTTTCTGAAATCTCTTTTAAGTAAAAATAAGACTCAGAATCAAAACCCAACAAATCATTTTCGTTCGTAATATTATTTTTAATAACATAACTTGTCATTAAACCTCTGGCTCGTTTTGCCCAAAAACTGACAATTTTATATTCATTTTGTTTTAAATGTTTAAATGCTGGCGACACAAGTTTAACTCCAAGAGCCTTAAAATCAATAACTTTTGAATATTCATTGGAAGCTAAATTCAAAATAACATCTGTTTTTAATTCGTTTAAAACGTTTTGCAAACTATGGGTTACATCTTCTTTCCAAAATGCATATAAATCTTTATATTTATCTATATTCCAACGTGTTCCCATTTCCAAACGATGAGGCTGCATCAAATCCAAGGGACGAAGTACACCATAAAAGCCAGATAAAATTCGCAATCTCTTTTGAGCTTCTTTCAATTCATTTTCTGAAAAATTCCAAGCTTCCATCCCTTCATAAACATCACCCATAAAAGACAATATCGCTACTTGTGCATTATTGGGATTATGCAGGGAAGAATATACTTGAAAACGCTCAAAATTAAGTTCTGCAAGAGAGCGACTGATTCCCATCAAATTTTGTATTTCTTCTATTTTCATCTCTTTGAGATGGCTAACTAAAAAATCGGTACGCTTTGAAAATTCAGGCAATGTGCTTGGCAAAGAGGTCGAATATTTATCAAATTTAATGGTTTTGGCTGGGGATAAAATAATAAGCATAAAGGTTTTGATTTTAAAATTTTAGAATTCAAATTTATATATAGAGAGGTTCTAAAAATTGGATTTTTTTAGGCGAAAATAATTTTAAAACCGCAGTTTATCTATGTAAATAAGGATTTTAAAATTTGAATTCAACAACAAAAAAGCTATTTTTAGAAGTCCCGTATATTATGTAAACATCGATTCATCAGATTTGTTTAATTTAGGCAGACTTCTGCAATTACATCTTAAAATTCTTTTAAAAGACGATCTACCTATTGTTTCTGTTTTCCATCGAACAATAAAAATCACAAATTCATAAAATAAATATTTTGAAAATTCATGTCTGATAAATTTGTATTTTTGCAAAAAATCGATACCATGAAAACGAAAGATGAAATTATAAGGAATTGGTTACCACGTTATACAGGTCAGTCTCGTGAAGAATTTGGCAAATATGTTTTATTAACAAACTTCAGACATTATGTAAAACTCTTTGCCAATTGGCACAATGTTCCCATAAAAGGTCTTGATTCTGCGATGCCTTCAGCTACTTTTGGCGACATTACCATTGTTGATTTTTCAATGGGAAGTGCCAATGCTGCTACCATTATGGACTTGCTTGGTGCAATTGATTTAAAAGCCGTTTTATTTGTAGGCAAATGTGGAGCATTAAAGAAAAACGATGTCGGCGATTTAATTTTGCCCATCGCTGGTATTCGAGGCGAAGGAACATCGAACGATTATTTACCTCCAGAAATTCCAGCTTTGCCTGCTTTTAGTTTGCAAAAAGCGATTTCGACAACTATTCGCGACAACAGTCTTGATTATTGGACAGGCACTGTATACACTACCAACCGCAGAGTATGGGAACACGACAATGTTTTTAAAGAATATCTCAGACGCATTCGTGCTATTGCAATCGACATGGAAACAGCCACTCTTTTTACCGTTGGATTTGCCAATCATATTCCGACTGGTGCCCTGCTCCTAGTATCCGACCAACCCATGATGTACGAAGGTGTAAAAACAGAAGCCAGCGATAGAATTGTAACCGAAAAAAATGTAGAAACACATCTTCGAGATCGGAAGAGCGTC
>JAQUHH010000300.1 GCA_028683685.1 Bacteroidales bacterium | reverse complement strand
CTCATTTTTGCGAAGCAAGCCATTGTCTACAAATATACAATGCAGGTTTTTCCCAATCGCTTTGTGAAGCAAAAGAGCGGCTACAGAAGAGTCAACACCGCCTGAAAGGCCAAGTAATACTTTATCGTTTCCAAGCTGTTTTTGTAAATCTCGAATGCTCGATTCAATAAACGAATCGGGGGACCAGTTTTGTTGACATTGACAAATATCAACGGCAAAGTTTTTTAGCAAGGTCATTCCATCTGTAGAATGATATACTTCCGGATGAAATTGAATGCCAAATGTATCTTCATTTTCAATTTTATAACTGGCAACTCTCACATTGGAAGTACTGGCTATGACTGAAAAATTATCGGGAAGTGATAAAATAGTGTCGGCATGCGACATCCAAACTTGACTTTGAAGTGGAATGTCTTTCATTAAAACTGATTTCGGATCGATGTAGGACAAATTGGCTCTGCCATATTCTCGAATTTCCGATTGCTGAACGTCTCCGCCATAAGTGAGTGCCATAAGTTGTGCACCATAACATACGCCTAACAGAGGGGTTTTTGCACGATATTTTGAAAGCTCAATCATCGGAGCATCTGCCGCTTTTGTCGAAAAAGGACTGCCAGATAATATAACGCCTTTTAAACCTTCCACTTTGTTTGGGAGATTATTGTACGGATGAATTTCGCAATAGATGTTTAATTCTCTGATTCTACGAGCGATAAGCTGTGTGTATTGCGATCCGAAATCGATAATTAATAGGGTTTCAATCATGGGACAAATATACGATTTTTTTAAAACTTAAAGTGATGATTTTGATTAAAGTTTAACAACGTATTGTTTGTAATTATTGATGATAAATCAATTAAAAAAAAAGTGTCAGTAAAAAAACATCTGCTTTTAATATTGACACTAAATCTCTTTTTATTTATTTAATATTTTGTTTTGCAAATTAATCAATTAATTTTGAAATCAACTGATCATCAGCAAAATTAGGAATTGTTACTTTAAGTTTAGGTTCAAGCTCCATGGCTCTTTTAATAGCAAAAATGGCTTCTTTATTTCTAGCCCAGTTTCTGCGGGCAATGCCATTGTTTACATCCCAATACAACATTGATTTTAACGTTCGGTCGGCATCATCACTTCCGTCGAGGAGCATTCCAAAACCTCCGTTTACGACTTCGCCCCAGCCCACACCGCCACCATTATGAATGGAAACCCAAGTGGCACCTCTAAAAGCATCTCCAATTACATTTTGGATAGCCATGTCAGCGGTAAATGCAGATCCATCATAAATATTTGAGGTTTCACGGAAAGGTGAATCTGTGCCTGAAACATCATGATGGTCGCGTCCGAGAACAATGGGTGCTGTGATTTCGCCAGAATGAATTGCTTTATTAAAGGCTTCCGCAATTTTCATGCGTCCTTCTGCATCTGCGTATAAAATTCTTGCTTGCGATCCCACAACCAATTTATTTTCTTTGGCTCCACGTATCCATTGGATATTATCTCGCATCTGTTGTTGAATTTCCATGGGTGATTTTTGAGCCATAGTTTCCAGAACTTGCATGGCAATCTTATCTGATTTATCTAAGTCTTCGGGATTGCCCGACGTGCAAACCCAGCGGAATGGCCCAAAGCCATAGTCAAAACACATGGGTCCCATAATGTCTTGAACATAAGATGGATAAGTGAAAGTGCCATCTTCTTTTGTGATTTCGGCACCGGCTCTGCTTGATTCCAACAAAAAGGCATTTCCATAATCAAAGAAGTACATTCCTCTACGTGCTATAATGTTGATGGCGGAAACTTGTCTTCGTAAACTTTCTTGTACTTTTTCTTTAAATAAACTTGGGTTTTCCGACATCATTTTATTGGACTCTTCAAAGGTCAATCCGGCAGGGTAGTAGCCACCCGACCATGGATTGTGAAGCGAAGTTTGATCGGAACCCAAATGAACATCAATATTGTGTTTTACAGCGTATTCCCACAGATCTACAATGTTTCCTTGATACGCAAAGGAGGTCACTTTTTTCTCTTTTTGTGCTTGTTTTACTTTTTCGAAAAGAGTTTCGAGATTGTCATACACTTCGTCTACCCATTTTTGAGAATGACGTGTGTTTGTTGCTTTTGGATTAATTTCGGCGGTGATGGAAATGCATCCGGCAATATTTGCAGCTTTGGGCTGTGCTCCCGACATTCCACCAAGTCCAGCGGTAATAAACAACTTTCCGGCTAAACCATCGGGACAAACTTTCCGACCTGCGTTTAGAACAGTAATGGTAGTTCCATGGACAATTCCTTGAGGCCCAATATACATAAACGAACCGGCTGTCATTTGTCCGTATTGCGTAACGCCAAGTGCATTAAATTTTTCCCAATCATCGGGTTTTGAGTAGTTGGGAATCATCATTCCATTGGTTACAACAACTCTGGGAGCATCTTTGTGTGATGGAAAAAGTCCCATGGGATGACCCGAATACATAGCAAGAGTTTGCTCGTCGGTCATTTCGGATAAATATTTCATCGTTAATCGATACTGTGCCCAATTTTGAAAAACAGCTCCATTTCCTCCATACGTGATAAGTTCGTGTGGATGCTGAGCCACGGCGTGATCTAGGTTGTTTTGAATCATCAACATAATCCCCGCTGCTTGTTTCGATTTTGCTGGATACTCATCAATTGGACGTGCATAAATCTTATGTTTAGGCATAAATCGGTACATATAAATGCGACCGTATTTGTTAAGCTCATCTATAAACTCTGGCGCTAAAATCGCATGATGTTCGGGCGCAAAATATCGCAAAGCGTTTTTTAAAGCAAGTTTTTTTTCGTTTGCATTTAAAATTTCCTTTCTCTTGGGGGCGTGATTTACGTTGGTATCCAATGGCATAAGTTCGGGTAAGCCAGAAGGAATGCCTTCCATAATTTCTTCTTGAAAACTTTTTTGTATCATATTTATTTTTGTTTACAATTATTCAGGGCATAAAATTACAAAATTTGAATTGAAGTAGCCATAAATTTGCAAATTTTATCGTTTGTGTGTCCAATAAAAGTCGTGTTGTGAATATAAATAGTTTGATTATTAATGTATCTTTGAAGCAACATTT
>JAQUHH010000299.1 GCA_028683685.1 Bacteroidales bacterium | reverse complement strand
CAATAGCGAACTTTTTCAGAATGTGCCTCAACAATATATTGCATCTTTCCTCGGTGTATCACCTGAAACATTGAGCCGCATCAAAAGTCGCATTCTGAAACGATGATTTCTTGACAATCGTCAAGTGCAATAGCCTATTTATCACCTTATCTTTACAACAAAAAGAATATGAAAAAAGTATTAGTTGCTGGAGCTACTGGTTATTTAGGGAAATACATTGTCAATGAGTTGAAAAGTAGATGATACTGGGTAAGAGTATTAATCAGGAAAGGAAGCCAAAAGAAATTGTTCACCAATGTAGACGACTTTTTTGTAGGAGAAATAACCAAACCCCAAACACTCATTGGTATTGCAGAAAATATAGATTGGGTGTTTTCTACCATTGGCATCACAAGACAAAAAGATGGTTTAACCTATATGGATGTAGATTATCAAGGTTAGAGAAAATAGATTACAATGAAAATAAATCTACCTAGAAAAAAAGACCATCCAGAAAACATTGAGATAGACGCAAGCAAGATTGTTGTAATTGGTGCAAATGGTTCCGGAAAAACCAGATTTGGTTCAAAGATTGAAGAAGAGTATTTGGACAATACACTTAGGATTTCAGCGCAAAAATCATTGGCAATGCCAAAACATGTAAGTCCAAAATCACGAGATATTGCTTTGAATGAATTTTGGTATGGACAAGATAACGATAACACAGATTGGCTAATAAGACATGGAAAACTTCATGGTCGTTGGAGTAGAGATTTTAATGTTTCTCTACTAGATGATTTCGAAAAACTTTTAGTGTTGTTGCATACTGAAGAATATGAAGAATCTCTTAAATACAAAGAAGGGGAAATCGAAAAACCTACTACTAAATTAGATAGAATACAATCACTTTGGGAAGTTGTGTTGCCTCATAGAAAACTAATTAAAAGAGCAGGAGTTATTGAAACATATCCAAGTGACAAACCTGAAGAAAAGTATAATTCTTCCCAAATGAGTGACGGTGAAAGAGTTGTTTTCTATTTTATAGGGGAAGTGATTTGTAGCAAGGAGAACTCGATAGTAATAATTGACGAACCAGAATTGCATTTACATAAATCTATCAGTGTAAGACTCTGGGATGCTATTGAAAATGAAAGACCAGACTGTACTTTTATATATTTAACGCATGACTTAGACTTTGCAACTTCCAGGAATAACTCGATAAAAATATGGGCAAAATCGTTCGAAGGCAATAATACATGGGATTACGAAATTCTTCCTGAGAACGGAATTATACCTGAACAAATCTATTTAGAAATTATAGGTAGCAGAAAGCCGATTCTCTTTTTTGAAGGAGTGAATGGTAGCATTGATAAGAGATTATTGGAAAAAGTATTCAAAGATTACACATTAAAACCGTTAGGAAGCTGTGAAAAGGTGTTTTCATCTACAAAAGCATTTAATGATTTGAATGATTTTCATAATATCAAAGCGGTTGGATTAATTGATAGAGACAGAAGAACTGATGAAGAAATTCAACATATAAACGATGCTAATATAAGTGTAGCAAAGGTAGCAGAGATTGAGAACTTTTTACTTCTTGAATCTATAATTAAAGCGGTTGCCAAATACATGAACAAGGATGCGAATGCTATATTTGAGACTGTTAAGGATAACGTTCTACAATTTTTCGAAACACAAAAAGAAAGACAAGCTACCGAACATACAATATCAAGACTTGAGAGAGTTTTTAAAACCGTTACAAATAATAAGGATTCAAAGACAATAGATGAGTTACAAAATGATTTAGACCAATTCTGGAATAGCCAAGATTTTAAAGCTGTTTATGATTCAATCATTGAGCAATTTGAGAAACTTATTCAAGAAAAGGACTACTATGGTGTATTAAAAGTATTCAATAATAAAGGAATTCAAGCTAAATCTAATATTGCAAATCTATGTGATATAAATACAAAGAACGATGCATATTTAAATTTAGTTCTTTCAATTTTACAATCCGATTCAACTGATAGTTTAGCTATTACAGAAGAAATCAAGAGTATGATAGAATAATAACGCAACACAACAATGTATATACAAAATAGGCGAAACAGTAGTAAATTCAACGGTTGTAGCCCGCTTCAACTTCTCAACAGTTTGATAGGTTTGAAGTCCGCAATCGCCTACTTTGCATATACTTACCGTTGAACTAAATCGCCACTATTGTGGCGACAATCCTGATAGATGATTATTTTTGAGGATTATAACCCAAAAAAATCATCGTATGAAAAATGAAACATCAAGTATTGAGCAATTGGTTTTTGAGATGCAGTATCGCAATTACAGCTCAAGCAGTATTAAAACTTACCGGGAACTTTTGTTGAGTGTTGAGAAGCACTTTTTAAAGTCTATAAAAGAGGTTACAGTTGATAAATTAAAACAGTATTTACACGTACGTATTACTCAGGAAAACGTTTCTGTTTCTTTAGTAAATCAGACCATTAGTGCGTTTAAAATTCTTCAAACAGACGTGTTGAAACGAGAGTGGAATGCTTTTAAAATCAAGCGTCCCAGACGTGAGAAAAAGTTGCCCGAAATACTTTCGCAAGAAGAGATTCAGAAAATGATAAGTTGTACCAAGAACATAAAACACAAAGCATTAATCATGTTGGCGTATTCTTCGGGCATGCGAAGACAGGAAATACAGCAAATAAAACCCTCGGCTATTGACTCAAGTCGTATGCAAATACATGTGGTTCAGGGCAAAGGGAAAAAAGACAGATAAACCATTTTGTCAACAAAGGCATTGGATTACAAAAACAGCGGAATCAAACGGGTTTTAAAGTTAGAAGCGAATGAGTTTATTCGGCGTTTTTTGCAACATGTTTTACCCAGTGGATTTTACAAAATTCGGTATTACGGTTTTTTGTCATTACGTAACATGAGTGAAACCTTAAAATTGGTTTGTCAGCTCATCTCTAAAACAAGCTATTTTTCGCCACTTGAAGGACTTTGTGCAAGCGATGTGTGGCGAGAATTGACTGGCAAAGACCCATTTCGTTGCCCTAAATGTAATGATGGATTAATGCTCGGAAGAAAAAAGATCATGCCAACGAGTATGGAATT
>JAQUHH010000298.1 GCA_028683685.1 Bacteroidales bacterium | reverse complement strand
TGCCAATGTGTCAGCAGCTCTATTAAGTATTTTGAAATCAGCATGTTTGATACTTATGTTCAACATTCTTACAAATGGCGGATACAAAAATGCTTCTCTTTCGGCTATTTGTGTTTGATACATGGCATCGAAATTATTTTCGCAAACCAATTCTAATATTCTATGTGTTGGATTATATGATTGAATAATAACTTTTCCGGGAATCTCTTTTCGACCAGCTCTACCGCTTACTTGAGCCATCATTTGGAAACTTCGTTCAAAAGATCTAAAATCTGGAAAATTTATAAGATTATCGGCATTCATGATTCCAACTACGCTTACAGCATCAAAATCAAGCCCTTTGGTAACCATTTGTGTGCCTACTAAAATGTCAATGTTTTTTTGTTCAAAATCTTGAATAATCTGTTGATAAGCATTTTTCGACCGAGTTGAGTCATAATCCATTCGAGAAATTTTTGCGTCTGGGAAGAAGAGTTGCAACTCTTCTTCGATTTTTTCAGTTCCAAAACCTTTAGTGCTTAATTTCAGACTATTACAAACAGGACAAGCGTTTGGAATTTCAATTTTATATCCACAATAATGACACCTCAAAAGATTGCTGTTTTTGTGATATGTTAGGCTAACATCACACGAATTACAAGGGATAACATAGTGACAATCATCACATTCTATTCGAGCTGAAAATCCTCTTCTGTTTTGAAATAAAATAATTTGCTCCTTTTTGTCAAGAGCAATTTTAATATGTTCGAGCAGTATGGAAGAATAATGTGATTTAATGAGTTTTTTAAGCTGCTGCTCCTTCATGTCTACAACTATTATTTCTGGCAAAACTGCTTTGCCAAATCTTTCATTAAGAGCGCATAAGCCATATTTATCTTGCATTGCCATGTGATAGGATTCAAGAGAAGGGGTGGCCGAGCCCAGAATTGCTTTTGCACCGTGCATATTTGCCAAGTAAAGGGCAGCGTCGCGAGCCTGATATCGGGGCGATGGATCAAACTGTTTGTAAGAAGTATCGTGTTCTTCATCAATAATTACCAATCCTAAGTTGTTGAATGGCAGGAAAATAGAAGAGCGTGCTCCCAAAATAATAGAAAATTTATCAGAATTATTTGCTTTTGTATTTAATACAGCATTCCAAATATCGACTCGTTCAAATTCATTAAATTTAGAATGGTAAACTCCTATTTTGTTACCAAAATAAGCCCTCAGTCTGTTTACAATTTGTGATGTTAACGCAATCTCGGGAAGCAAAAAAAGAACTTGTTTCCCTTCTTGTAATGTTTTTTTTATAAAGTGTATATAAATTTCCGTTTTTCCACTTCCCGTAATTCCATGCAGTAAAATTTTGTTTTTTTCGGCAAATTCCAACTCCATTTTTTGAATGGCTTCCTGTTGAACTTCAGTATACTCAATGTCTGATTGAATCGGGCTTTCGGAAACAGAAACAAGTCTGCTTATCACCTTTTCGTGAACCTCAAAAATACCTTTTTCAATTAAGGTTTTTAGCGAGCTTTTCGAAATGCCATCATGGTCAAAGTCACTAAAATCAACTTTTTGTTGGGCATTGGCATTCGTTATTTTCAAAAAGTGCATCAAAACCAACATCTGCTTATAGCTTCTTTTCGATTTGCTAAGTTCGTCGAGTAAGTCGCTGAAAAGTAGTTCGTTGTTTGCGTATTTTTCGGTTAGTGCAACTTGGCGAATGATTTTAGGCTTATACGAATCTTCAATTTTTTCATGAATTTGAATGACATTTTTTAGTAAAAGATTTTTGATGATGGGCATCGCTTGTCGAACGTCTATAAGCTTGCTAATTTCGGTCAAACTGAGTGCTTCGGTTTCTGAGCAGGCTTCGGCAATTAGCACTTCTTTTGGATTGAGTGGGCTAATGTCTCCATCAAAATCCGGATGGATGCTAATGATGGTTTCACTGCTTAATTTAAGTCCTGAAGGCAAACCCGCTTGCATTATATCGCCCAAATTGCACATGTAATATTCCGAAAGCCATTTCCAAAATTTTAATTGCTCCCCGGTAACGATGGCTTTTTCATCAATAATATCGAAAATATATTTTACTTCATATTTATCGGGCATTTTTTCATGAATATTGGCAATGATTCCCGAATAAATTTTGGATCTTCCAAACGGAACTACGGCTCTGCGGCCGATTTCGAGATATTCAATAAGTTCTTGAGGAACTCTATACGTAAAAGTTCCTTTGATGGGCAAAGGCAGAATTATTTCAACAAAAAGAGTTTTAAAAAGGCTCATTATAACGACTTTGTTTTTTCCATAAAACCTTCTTTATGAACGATAAAACGAGTGTGCGTTCCCAATCCAATTTGTGCTTTGGTGTCGAATGCTGCGACTTCAAAAACTAGTTTCTTTCCGTCTATTTCCAACAAAACAGTTTTGGCATACACTTTTTCTCCAACGAGACTGGCTTTTATATGCTTAATATTGACTTCAGTGCCTACTGTTGTGTAGCCTTCGGGCAATAATCCTTGTACACTAAGTTGAGCCGTCATTTCCATCAAGCCAATCATGGCTGGCGTTGCAAAAACTTCAATCAAGCCCGAACCATAAGAAATTGCAGTGTCTTTGTATTCAACTATTTTTTCAAGATAGCCTTCTGTTCCAATTTTTAAATTTTCCATGCCAATTTAAATGTGTAATGAAGATTTTTTTTTCGTATTTCAAAAGTAGTATAAATTTATGGGATTATGTTTTTTTCAATTCATAATAAATTTCAATTTTTTTTCCTGAGAGAGTAGCGGTGAAAAAGTATTGCAAATTTATTGGACTATAGTGAAAGGCAATATTGTAAAAAAAAAGTTCGGCATTTTCGCCGAACTTTTTAGAGTGTATAAAAGTACATTAATTAAAGTACTTTCAATATTTGTTTAGAAGTGGAAATTAACAGTTAAAGCTGCTGATGGAAGTAAGTTTTTACCAAAACCATCATCCACTTGCCATCCCATGCTTGATCCTTTTGAAGGGCCTTTTGTTTCTTTTTCTTCTACTTTGCTGTCAGCAACAATCCAATTTTCTTTTTTGTCTTTTCCTCTTGGGGTAGTTG
>JAQUHH010000297.1 GCA_028683685.1 Bacteroidales bacterium | reverse complement strand
GAATTTTAAGATGTAATTGCAGAAGTCTGCCTAAATTAAACAAATCTGATGAATCGATGTTTACATAATATACGGGACTTCTAAAAATAGCTTTTTTGTCGTTGAATTCAAATTTTAAAATCCTTATTTACATAGGTAAACTGCGGTTTTAAAATTATTTTCGCATAAAAAAATCCAATTTTTAGAACCCCTCTATATATAAATTTGAATTCTAAAATTTTAAAATCAAAACCTTTATGCTTATTATTATATCTCCAGCCAAAACAATTAAATTTGATAAATATTCGACCTCTTTGCCAACTACAATTCCTGAATTTTCAAAACAAACCGATTTTTTAGTCCATCATCTCAAGAAGATGAAAGTAGAGGAAATTCAGAATTTAATGGGAATTAGTCGTTCTCTTGCCGAACTTAATTATGAACGCTTTCAAGTATACTCTTCTGAGCATAGCTCCAACAATGCACAACCGGCACTTCTGACATTTATGGGCGATGTTTATGCAGGCATGGAAGCTTGGAGTTTTTCGGAAAAAGAATTGAAAGAAGCTCAAAAGAGACTGCGAATTTTATCTGGTTTTTATGGCATTTTACGTCCTTTGGATTTGATGCAACCGCATCGTTTGGAAATGGGAACACGTTGGAATGTAAGTAAATATAAAGATTTATATGAGTTTTGGAAAGAAGATGTAACCCAAAACCTGAAAGATGTTTTAAACGAATTAAAAACGGACGTTGTTTTAAATTTGGCGTCCAACGAATATTCAAAAGTTGTTGATTTTAAGGCTCTTGGCGTTAAAGTTGTTTCGCCAGCATTTAAACATTTAAAACAAAATCAATACAAGATTGTTAGTTTTTGGGCAAAACGAGCCAGAGGCCTAATGACAAGCTTTGTTATTAAAAATAATATTACAAATGAAAATGATTTGTTGGGTTTCGATTCTGAATCTTATTTTTATCTAAAAGAGATTTCGGAAAAAAATAAGCCGACTTTTAGTCAGGTGTTTTAAAAACTTTTCCTCGTCGCTGTCCTTTTATTTTGACGGAACTTCGATGGGGTCTTCTTTGTTTGAATGGGTTTTTAGAAATATTTCCATTGTGCCTTACTTTGCGATACTCTTTGCCTGAATTATCACTCATGGCTTCAAAATTGCTGTGGCGACTTCCTCGATTTCCTTTTTTAGGAATGTTAAAAACATAGGTCACTCCAATCGAAGTTAATGAATAGCCTTCAAAATTGCGTTTTTTACTTACTTCGCCATCGAGCCAATCGCTGGATGCTGAACGCATATTGGTCTCCAAAGTAAACCTCCAGTTTTTTGTAAGATTATAGTTTATGCCCATTCCGAATGGAATAACCATGGTCATGAGTCGGCGATTGGAATGGAATTTTATAGAGTCAAAAGGAGCAAACCGAATTATTTCGCCTGAGTTAAGAGAATATAAAGTGCTGCGAAAACTTAAAACTCCGATTCCGCCATATACATACCAATCCCACGGTGACTTATGATTCCAATCGAAAAGGTCAACCAAATCAATGGCCAATGTGACATTAAACTCTCTGTTGCTCGACGAAAATTGTTTTTTGTCAAAATCAGATGTCCCTACCATTTGACCATATATAAACTGCGTGCGAAAGGAAAACTTATTGTTGAACTCTTTGCCCAGCCAAGCTCCATACATCACTTTCCGGTCTTTGTAGTACGATTCTTGAAAAGGTCCACCGGGTAGAATATGGTTTCCATTGTCGGTAATGTCGCCCCAAAAAGCATTGTAGCCAGCGTGAGCTCCAAAAAACCATTGTTGATGTTTGCGATAGTTTTGAGCACTTAGTGTGGTCCCCAAAATTAAAAACAGTACCAAAATGATGTTTTTGCGAAATCTCATATATATTATTGTTGTTGTTTTTGAATCATTCCGTCTTTGAATATTGGGATAACAGGTGTTTTATCAGCGGTAAAACAATATTCTATAACATCGTCAAGTTGTAGTTTGCGAAGACGTTTGCGATGACTGCATTTTTCAACATATCCAAGAATGTCTTTTTTTGCAATCGACCATAAATCCATCGCTGCATGGACACTATCGCAATCGCTTGTGTATTCACCAGATTCGAGCAGTCGTTCACAATATGCTCCCGCGATAATCGCATCTTCCAAACTAAATTTTCCTTTCCATCCCGAGCATAATAAAACAACAGCTTGATTTTTTTCTATTAAATAATCGCATAAGATAGAAATATTAGTATATGCTCCAATCAAAACCTGAGAGCTCGATTCTGCTACTTTTTCAATCGCAATGGTGCCATTGGTTGTTGAATAGGCAATGACTTTTCCAGTTAAATCATTTTCGATAAAAGTAAATGGGGAGTTACCAAAGTCTGCAAAATCAACTTTTATTCCTTCGCGTTCCGAAGCAATCAAATATCCATTTTCTTTAAATCTTTTTAAATCTTCAATTTCAGCCACTGGGATAATCCCTTTGACACCACTATGAATGGCAGTTGTCATTGCTGTGGTTGCTCTTAATATGTCCAAAACGACAACTTGGTGTTCGTCATTATGACCATAGTCGTATAAGTCGGGGGAAAAGATTACTTCAATTGATTTCATTGGTTTTTAATTCATTATTTATAATGCAAAAATACTCTTTTTTATGGTTGTTCCAAATGCTATTTGTTCAATTCAATTTTGAAATTCATTAATGTTTTGATACTCATCTCTTTTCTTTAGGGCAATAACATTTCTTCTGTGTTTGTTATTCCAATCTTGTATTTAAAATTTTTATTGATTTTCATTGTTGTTCGATAAAAATTTAGGAAATCAATTTGATGTGAAGATTATTTGATATTTATAATCATTATGAGAAAATGTAGCTTGGTCTTTTATATAGATTTTTATTAATGATTTTCAATGCTTTTACCTTTAATCTAGTTCGACATAGTCTATCCCGAGAATCGGGACTTACTACATCGCCTAAAGGGAGTATTGAGAATTAGTTGTTTAAATTTAGGATTGTTTTTCCTTTTAAAACCTTCAGCAATATTGTTCATCACTGAAACTGAAGCCCGTTGAATCCGGTCTTTTAACCTAAAATCACGATGCTCCGAAAATAAAGAATAAATACTTATTG
>JAQUHH010000034.1 GCA_028683685.1 Bacteroidales bacterium | reverse complement strand
CTATTTACAGAGCCATTATCGAAAAATATGAAGCAAATAAACTCGAAGTAAAGGGAGATAAAATATACATCAATGGGGAGCTGGCAGACAGCTATACGTTTAAAATGAATCACTATTGGATGATGGGTGACAATCGACATAATTCTGCGGATTCTAGATATTGGGGATTCATTCCCGAAGATCATATTGCAGGAAAAGCACTTTTCGTTTGGCTATCGCTTGATAAATTTAAAAAATGGACTGAAGGTAAAATCCGATGGAAAAGAATGTTTAAAAGCATAAAATAAGCATTCAAAGCAACAAAAAAATATTTTTTTTGTTGCTTTGAAGACTTTTTGAATATATTTGCAATAAAAATAAGAACATAAATAAAAACAAAACACAATGAAAAAATCAACAATTGTTATTTTGCTCGCTATTATAATGAGTGTTCCCACTTTGCTTTTGGCTCAAAAAAAAGGCAAAGCTTTTACTGGAACCATTGAGTACGAATTAAAATACGAAGGCATGGATCCTGCTCAAGAAGCACAAATGCCGAAAGCAATTACGACCATCATCAAGGAAAACAAAAGTAAAACGGTTTTGGATGCGGGCATGTATGCAATGAACACCATCACCGATGGCGATAATGAAACGCTTTTGATCTATCTTGACATTATGGGTCAAAAAATGGCTTATAGACAAACCAAAGCTGAAATAGACAAAGCTCAAGAAGGTGCTATAAAACCAACCGTGAAACTGACTGATGAAACAAAACAAATTGCTGGATATACCGCTAAAAAAGCGGAAGTGACAATAATCGACGAAGAGACATTAGAAGAAAATGTTACCATTATTTGGTATACCGACGAAATTGAAATTTCACCAAAAGCAAACTTTGCAAACCAACATGAAGGCATTGATGGTTTTCCTCTTGAAACAGTATCAAAAGGAAATGATGTAACACAAACCATGACTGCTACAAGCGTAAAAAAAGGAAAAGTAAAAGAAACTGAATTTTTACTTCCATCGGATGCAAAAGAAATGACATTAGAAGAATTTAAAGAAATGTTTGGTGGTGCAGAATAAACGATATTTTTAAATAAAAAAAAGCTACCCTAGGGTAGCTTTTTTTTATTTAACTAAACGTCATTACATAAATTTTATGTACGTTTGTATTTTAGATTAAAACACTTTAATCCATGGCCCGAAAGAATACTTTAAAAAGCAATCCTAACAACACTTACACCAACGACATTAAGTCCGTGAAAAAGGCTAAAAGCAAAAGCAAAAACCAAGCATCAAAGTTTATTTTGTTTTTTAAAAATGATCGGGTTCATCAAGCTTTTGGTGTTTTTTTGTTGGCCTTTGCAGTGTTTCTATTTATCTCATTTATTTCGTATTTGTTTTATTGGCAAACAGACGATACTTTGATTGACAATTCTGCTCAATCAATTTTATTCGATGCTACGATTCAAGTTGAAAATTGGATGGGGAAATTTGGAAGTTTGTTTGCGTATCTTTTTATTAAAAAAGGATTTGGCATTATGTCCTTTTCATTTTTATCCTTATTTTTTCTCGTTGGATTAAATCTTACTTTCGATTACAAACCCTTCTCTTTTCTGAAATCATCGATGTACGCCACATTCTTCATAATCTGGGGTTCTACTCTACTCGGTTTTTTGTTTTTAAACAGCATTTATACAATATTAGGAGGTGCATTTGGAGTTCAAATGAGCGTTTGGCTAAACTCTATTATTGGACAAATTGGCACTGTTATTCTGTTATTGTCAACATTCCTAATTTTCGGAATCATCGAATTCAATCTCTCATTTAAAGGAATGCTAAAGGCAAAAAGGGCAAAATTAGAAACACCCACTACTGAAACAGATTCTGAAGAAGAGCCAACAGAGGAAAGTCTCTATGATGAAAAGGAGGAAGAAGAGGAAGAAGAAGAGGACGGAATGCTTCAGTTTGAAGTTCG
Source organism: Bacteroidales bacterium (assembly GCA_028683685.1). Taxonomy (GTDB): domain Bacteria; phylum Bacteroidota; class Bacteroidia; order Bacteroidales; family WCHB1-69; genus JAQUGA01. The sequence continues at coordinate 11,193 of JAQUHH010000034.1, read as the reverse complement.
AAAAATTGAGAAAAAAACAGAACAAAAACCTCAAGAAGTAACTTTTGAAGACAAATCGAATAGAAGTCAGGAGCTGACAACGGAAACAAAAACTCCTCCGAGAGAAAGCCAAATTGATGATGATTTTGAAATTATCATACCGCAAAACGAAGAAATAGTCAAAGCGGATGCCATCGACGGAATTACACACTACACTATTGATACAGAATACGATCCACGTTTGGAACTATCATCCTATCAGTTTCCAACCATCGATTTAATGATAGAATACCCGAATGAACAAGGTGATGCCAATGAGAAAAAAGAGGAATTGCATGCCAATAAAGATAAAATTATTGAAACCTTAAAAAACTATTCCATTCAAATTGACAAGATCTCTGCCACCGTGGGTCCGACGGTTACTTTATATGAAATAGTACCCGCTCCAGGGGTTCGGATTTCAAAAATCAAAAATCTGGAAGACGATATTGCTCTCAGCTTAGCGGCTCTTGGAATTCGGATTATCGCTCCCATCCCAGGCAAAGGCACCATTGGGATTGAGGTTCCCAACTCAAAACCTGAAATTGTCCCCATGCGCTCTATTTTGTCCTCTGAGAAATTTGTAAACTCAAAATTTGATTTGCCCATCGGACTCGGAAAAACCATTTCCAATGAAACTTTCGTTTATGACTTGGCAAAAATGCCTCACCTTCTTATGGCGGGTGCTACCGGACAAGGAAAATCGGTGGGTTTAAATGCAATTATTGCCTCTTTGCTTTATAAAAAACATCCGGCTGAATTGAAATTTGTGATGGTTGACCCCAAAAAAGTTGAACTTACTCTTTTTTCAAAAATAGAACGCCACTATTTAGCGAAACTTCCTGATTCTGAAGAAGCCATCATTACGGATACGAAAAAAGTAGTACGCACGGTCAACTCTTTGTGCATCGAGATGGACAATCGCTACGATTTGCTAAAAGATGCTCAATGTAGAAATATCAAAGAATACAATTACAAATTTATCAATCGCAAATTAAACCCCGAAAATGGTCATCGATTCTTGCCTTACATTGTGCTAATTGTGGATGAATTTGCCGATTTAATTATGACTGCCGGAAAAGAAGTAGAAATGCCCATTGCTCGCCTAGCACAGCTGGCTAGAGCCATTGGAATTCATTTGGTTATTGCAACTCAACGCCCGTCGGTAAATATTATTACGGGTACGATTAAAGCTAACTTTCCTGCACGAATTGCATTTAGAGTAACTTCAAAAATCGACTCCAGAACAATTTTAGACAGCAGTGGTGCCGAACAATTAATTGGACGCGGCGACATGTTGCTTTCCACCGGAAACGATTTAATTCGTTTGCAATGTGCTTTTGTAGACACTCCAGAAATTGACAATATAACCGAATTTATTGGCTCGCAACGTGCTTTTAGCAGTGCTCTATTATTGCCAGAAGTCCCCGACGATGAAACAGAAAGTACGGCCGAATTTGACCCTGACGACAGAGATTCCATGTTTATTGAAGCAGCCCGCATTTTAGTTCAAACTCAACAAGGCTCTACCTCATTGTTGCAACGAAAACTGAGATTAGGATACAATCGAGCTGGGCGTATTATTGACCAAATGGAAGCCCTCGGCATTGTCGGACCTTTTGAAGGCAGCAAAGCCCGTGAAGTGAAAATAAAAACAGAAATAGAATTGAATGAATTTTTAAAAGATAATAATTTGGTATAGCAATTGCATTGAACGGTAAATAAAAACATAATGGAAACTAAAATTCTCAAAATTGCAAAAAAATCATTTCTATTTTTTTGTTTTGTAATGATTCTAAATCCTATATCAAGTTGGGCACAATTAAACGATAATTCGTCCGAAATTTTAGATAAAGTTTCAAAAAAAACAAAATCATATAAAACCATTAAAATTAATTTTCTTTTCAAACAAGAAAAAGACAAAGTGGTGCAAAACACCATTAAAGGTTCTGTTTGGGTAAAAGGGGATAAATATCGATACACGTTTAACGATCAGGTTTTATATTGTGATGGAAAAACAACTTGGACCTACTCTCAGGAAGTTAATGAAGTGAGCATAAACAATGCAAACACCGAAGAAGAGACCATTAATCCAGCGTTTATTTTAGACGATTATAAAACAAAATTTAAACCCCGAATGATTCGGGAAACGACCGTGGCTGGCAGAATGATTCAGGTGATTGATTTGCTTCCCCTGAAAACACAATCATACAGCCGCATAAGAGTCGAAGTTGACAAACTAAAGCAGCAATTAATGCAATTGTCCATCATCGAAAAATCAGGGGAAATCTACTCCTATTCCATCACTTCATTTGTTCCCAACGAGCCCATTGAAGACGCCACTTTTATCTTTGATCCTACAAAACATAAGGATATCGAAATAATTGATATGAGATAATATGGACAAAAAAATAATAAAAAGCAAATTCAGAATAGCAATCGTTTTTCGGTTGCTGTTTTTGCTGTTTATTTTTAATTCGTGCAGTCCAACCCGCCATATTCCAGAACAGAGCTATTATTTACAAAAAAACAGAATAAAACTCGACCATCCCGTTGTTGACCCATACGACTTATACACTTTGGCAAAACCTATTACCAATCGAAAATTTTTCGATATGATAAAAATAAAAGTCAGGACTTATTCGATGTTTGACGGAGGGAAACCCCGACGATATAAAAAATTCTTAAAACGAAATTTTGGCGAAGCTCCCGTACTTTTGGATACCAATTTCACATTCTATTCAGCAACTCAGATGAAAATGTTTATGATGAACCATGGATATTTTAATGCACAGGTGGAATTTAAAATTGATACTGCTAAGAAAAAAGCCATCGTAGACTACATCATTCAAACGGGAGAACCATATCGTCTGAAATCAAAAGATTATTCAATTTCCGATACCACCATTTTAAAAATTGTAACCTCTGATTCTACTTCTAGTTTACTAAAACGAGGTTCCATTTATAGTACATCACTCTTAGGACAAGAGCGTGACAGAATCGTTAATTTACTTCGCAATTCTGGATATTATAATTTTCCACGAGAGTATGTCTCTTATATGGTGGACACCAATTTCAATTCAAATAAATTCACAACCACTGTTAGCATAAATAATCTATATAATGCAAAAGACAGTATGGAAATGCGTCACAAACAATATGAAATTAGAAAAGTATCTATGTTTCCCGAACATAATCCATTAAATGTTCAAACACAATATCCAAAAACATATCATTTTCTGCATCGCGAATATGGAGATACTCTTTTTTATCCATATTATATTTATTACACTGAAAAACTAAATTATCATCCTAATGTATTGGGGCAAGCGGTGGTTATTAAACCTGGCGAAAAATTCAGTTTAAAACAATCGAATATGACTTTTAATCGATTAAACGATTTGCACAATTTCCAGTATATCAATATCTCATATCAAGAATCAACAGATAGTGTTGCTCCAGTTAAGGAAAATTATCTGGATTGCAACATTCATCTTAATCCACTCAGACAATATGAATATGGAGTAGAAACAAAAATCACTAATTCGGGAGGGAATCCTGGTTCGGGACTTGATTTCTATTTATTTAATAGAAATGCTTTCAAAAGAGCACAAATGTTAAGTTTTAGAATTGGTGGTGGTTTTGAAGCTCAACGACTGATAAGTGAAGACTTGAACGATGAGAAAAAATTATTCATTTTCAACACTTTAGAACTAAGTTCGAGTATTAATTGGGAAATTCCAGCATTTATATTTCCCATTAGAACCTTCTTAAACAAAAAACAATACCGTCCTAAAACACTATTGCGTCTAGCGGTCAACTACCAACAACGCCCCGACTACAATCGCTTTGTTGGAAACTTTTCATTTGGTTACGAATGGCGTCAATCAATAAAAATAAAACATCAACTATTCCCTATTGATATTAATTCTGTAAAAATCAATCCCGATTCAAGTTTTTTAGCCATCTTAAATCAATTTAACCGCCGAGTAAAAGAGCAATATTCCGACCATTTAGTATTTGCTTTGAAATATAGTTTTATCTATTCTAATCAAAATCAGGATGAACAAAAATCATACTCGTATGCCCGAGTTAACTTCGAATCAGTAGGTAATTCTCTAAATACCTATAATGCCATTGCAAACAGTCCGAAAAACGAAAACAAGCAGTATTTATTATTTGGAATTCCGTATGCAAATTATGTATCTACCGACATTGATTTGCGTCACTACTATCGATTTAGTGAGCATACAATACTGGCTATGCGAAGCAATTTTGGGATTGGAATTCCTTTAATAAATTCGTGGTCAATTCCGTTTGAAAAAAGTTTTTTCTTAGGAGGAGCCAATGGCATGCGCGGATGGAGAATGAGAACCTTGGGACCAGGGTCTTATCAATCGGTTACCAATTTTGAACAAACGGGCGATTTAAAACTGGAAATGAATCTCGAATTGCGTTTCCCCATATGGTCTTATTTCAAAGGAGCACTCTTCACCGATGCAGGAAATGTATGGCTGATGCGAGAAAACCTAACCATTCCTGATGGACACTTCCAATTGGATCGTTTTTACAAAGAAATAGCCATAGATGCTGGATTGGGACTACGTTTGGATTTTTCATTCTTTATTGTCCGTTTTGATGGTGCATTAAAATTATACAATCCAGGAAAAGATTTAGGAGAGCGTTGGAGAACACACGACCTCTCCTTAAAAGATATTATGATGAACTTTGCTATTGGATATCCATTCTAGAATATGAACAACAATCATCTTTCCATTTTTCTAGAAAATTTCTCATACAAAGCAACCCAAAATCAAATTGAGTTTTTCGAAGCAATAGACTCTTTTTTGTTAGATTTTGAAACCCCAGGGATTTTTATTTTGAGTGGCTATGCTGGAACAGGAAAAACCAGTGTAATTAGTGCATTGGTAAAATCCTTGCCCAAATATAGAAAACGAAGTGTATTGCTAGCTCCCACTGGAAGAGCGGCAAAAGTTTTAGCTTCATACACCCAAAAAAAAGCCATTACTATTCATAAGAAAATTTATCAATTTGACTTAAATACGGATAGTTCTCCATCTATTGTTTTAGATGAAAACAATCATAAAAACACTCTTTTTATTATTGACGAAGCATCTATGATTCCAGCCGATTCAAACCAAACTAGCAACAATGTATTTGGCAGAAGACGACTTTTGGATGATTTGATTCAATATGTTTTTAATGGATATCAATGTAAAATTTTATTTGTGGGCGATCCTGCCCAATTGCCTCCTGTTGGAACCAGTTTAAGTCCAGCTTTAAACAAAGAATATTTAAGTTCTACCTATTCTATGGATATCGCATCTATGAGTTTAACACAAGTGGTTCGGCAACAAATGGAATCAGGGATTTTGGCAAATGCTACTTACATTCGCAAACAAATTGACAAAGAAAACATTACTGGAAAACTCTTTAAAGTTTCCTCTTTTACAGACATTGAAAGAATCAGCGGTCTTGACTTAGAAGATGTAATGAACAATGTTTATAACAGCATGAGTGAAAGCGATATAGCATTTATTACAACATCCAACAAAAGAGCCAATTTGATAAATGCCGAAATCCGAAATCGAGTATTGTATAGAGAAGATGAAATAAATGCTGGAGATTATTTAATGATTACTCGAAATAATTATTTTTGGCTTCCTTCTGGCTTAGGCATAAGCTTTTTAGCCAATGGCGACATTCTTAAAATCAATCGTATTATCAAATTTTATGAAATTTATGAGTCTCGCTTTGCAGATTGTGAATTTGAAATTCCAATGGATGATAAAAATCTAGTTTTCGATGCACGAATCAATCTTGATTCCATTCATTCCGAAGGACCTTCATTGGGTATTGAAGAATCAAAGCGACTTTACAATGAAGTGGTCAATGACCATATGCTGCACGGAGGATATCAGTCCACACCATTGGGAATCAGAAACGACCCATGGTTGCAAGCATTACAAGTGAAATTTGCATACGCATACACTTGTCACAAAACACAAGGCGGACAATGGGATGTTGTTTTTGTAGATCAAGGCTATTTAACCAAAAAGAGAATCAATATTGATTACTTAAGATGGCTTTATACAGCTGTCACTCGAGCCACTCAAAAAGTATATTTAGTGAATTTTCACGAAGACTTTTTTCTGGAATAGACCTTTAAATATTTATTTTACAAACAGATATTTTCAGGTTTTCCATCCAGCCATGTCAAAATATTATGAATTACAATTTTGCTTCTGTTCTCAATAGCTTCTTTGGTAGCAAAGGCTATGTGAGGCGTAAGAACAATATTTGGAGCAGACAAAAGCGGATGATTTTCCTGCAATGGTGGTTCATATTCATACACATCCACAGCAGCACCTGAAAGTTTGCCACTTATTAGAGCTTCAGCTAAAGCTTGACTATCCACCACTTTACCACGAGCAGTGTTAATAAAATACGAAGCTGGTTTCATTTTAGAAAAGCTTTCTTTATTGAACATCAAATTTGTTTCAGAAGTATGTGGAATATGAAGTGTGATAATATCAGATTGATTTAATAAAAAATCCAAATCAACATACTCCACTCCTATTTTCATCAATTTCGCTTTGGACGTTCTACTGTATGCTAATACTTTGCAATCAAATGCAATCAAAATTTCCGCCACTTTTCCTCCAATATCACCAGTACCAACAACTCCCACCGTTTTGCCAGAAAGTTCAGTGCCTAAAAACTGGTTTCGGGTTCCACCATTTAGGGTATGAGAATGCAATTCAGTTGTTTTGCGAAGAACATCTAGAATAAGTCCTATTGTGAGTTCCGAAACAGCCAATGTTGAATAAGCAGCAGCATTACAAATCTGAATTTTCTGCTTTTTACACTGCTCAACATCAATATGGTCGATCCCGGTAAAAGCAACGGAAATTAATCTTAATTTACTACACTGTTGAATGATTTCTCCAGAAATAGGAAGATTAGAAACAACAGCAATTTCCGCTTCACGAAGGCGATTTAAAAGTTCAATATCATTTTCAGGACGAGCCTCAAATATGATAAGTTCATGCCCAAAATTTTCAAGATTATATATAAATTCATTCAAATCTGAAAAACACATACCAATGGGTTCTGCAATTACAATTTTCATAATAAAAAGATTTAGAACAAAGTTAGAGAAAAAATAAAGAAAAAAAATTGGACTTCAAAAAACATCATACAATAAACTATTCACCATTAGAATAAATCAACTCAACAAAATTATTATCCCCAAATGAAACCCAAACAGATTTAACATGGCTAAGTCTGAATCTTTTTCTAAAAACCAAGGTTTGATTATGAACATCGCCCTCTTTTGTGAGGGAATAAAAACAAGCATACTCGCCATCTTTATCTTCAGTAGTGTAATTATAAAGAATTGTTTTATCACGTAAAAATAAAAAGATTTTAAAATCATCCCATACATACTCTTTTTCACTTCTATTAAGTATTCGAAGAGTCATACTTGTAGCATTTATATCTTTATTCCAATGAAAAGTATTGGGATACACTCCAATCACAAAATCTACTGTTTTTTTTTCATTGGAGATATTTTGAATATACACTGGATCATTCTTTTTTTGCTGAGCATGTGTATAAATATCCGAACCCAATAAAAACCAAAAAATAACTATAATAGAAAAAATTCTCATTTATTTGTTTTTCTTTCATCAAAGATACGACATTTCTTTAGATAAATAGACAATAAAGAAAGTAAAAAAAACGCTTTAATAGCAAAATAAAGATTTATATCGACCATCTTTGAATATTATTTTTAAAAAAAAAGCTCTATTACAAAAATTGTCGTAATTTTGCAAGCGATATTATACATAATAGCGATGAATATGAAAAAAGATTTTTCTACCCTGCAACAATTGTTGCAATATAGTGTTCAGGAATATTCTAGTAAAGACTCTTTTGGTTTTGTCGGCTCTAAAGCACTAACATTCAGCGAGTTTGGTAATAAATCCGAACAATACTCAAAAGTATTAAGACAAAAAGGCATAAAACATGGTGATAAGGTTGCTGTTTTAGGTCCCAATTCTCCACAATGGGGAATAGCCTATTTTTCTATAGTATCCATTGGCGCTGTTGTAATTCCATTAATGAACGATTTTTCCTCCTTAGAAATTGAAAACATTCTTGCCCATTGCGAAGCCAAAGCAATTTTTATTCATCAAAAAATGTTTGACAAATACAAACCTGTTATTGAAAAATTAGATTTAATCATTAATGTAATGGACTCTTCTGTCGTTTCTACACGCCTAGAAGATGTTGCTTCTAATTTAGACGAAAAAATAGAGATATCAAAAGACGATTTAGCCGCCATCATCTATACATCAGGAACTACAGGAAAATCAAAAGGGGTTATGTTATCACATCACAATTTGTGCGAACAGATAAAAATGGTAGCCACTCTACAACCCGTATTGCCTACCGACACATGGCTATCGGTGCTACCTTTGTCACATACTTACGAATGCAGCTTGGGCTTATTAACCTCAATGATGAGCGGTTCTTCCACATATTATCTTGAAAAAGCTCCAACGGCATCCGTATTATTACCTGCCCTAAAACTCATAAGGCCCACCATGATGCTTACAGTTCCGATGATTATGGAAAAGATTTTCAGAAGTAAAATCCATCCAGAATTAACGAAATCGAGACTATTTAAAATCCTTTATTCCATTCCATTGATGCGAAAAGTAATGCACAAAAAAGCCGCAAAAGCTCTTTACGAAACTTTTGGTGGCCGACTTCGCTTTTATGGAATTGGAGGAACTAAACTCGACAGAGACGTAGAACGTTTCTTATTGGAAGGGAAATTTCCATATTCTATTGGATATGGACTAACCGAAACGTCTCCTCTTTTGGCAGGTTTAAGTCCTAGCATGGTTCATTTACAATCTACAGGTCCTGCCATTGAAGGTGTACAACTAAAAATAAACAATCCATATCCTCGAACAGGCGAAGGTGAAATATGGGCAAAAGGCAATAATGTGATGCTCGGCTACTACAAAGAGCCCGAACTGACCAAAGAAGTTTTAACCGAAGATGGCTGGTTTAAAACTGGTGATATCGGTTTAATGGATAAAGAAAATAGATTGTATATTAGAGGTCGTTTGAAAAATGTCATTATCGGATCCAATGGCGAAAACATCTATCCTGAAGACATAGAAAGTGTTATCAACTCTTTCAGAGGAGTCATGGAATCTATTGTGGTTGAAAAAAAGGGCAAGCTTGTAGCCATGGTCAACTTTAACATGGAAGAAGTAGAGAAACATTACGAACTATTTAAAGAACAACTCTCTGCAAAAGTGGACATGATTAAAATGGATTTTGACGAAAAGATCGAATTTTTGAAAAATGAATTAATTAACTATGTAAACAGCAGGGTTTCTTCATCTTCACGAATATCTTACGTGATTGAAGTTAAAAGCGAGTTCGACAAAACCCCTACACAAAAAATAAAAAGATATAAATACGCCATTGCATAAATAGATTATTGCAGATCTTTTTCGTAGTAATACAACATGGCGAAAAAAAGCCTATTTCTTTGAAAACTCCTAAAAATTGCTTTTTCGAACAATTTTTAGGAGTTTTTTAAAGATTAACACAATCTACTACAAATCAACATCCTGAGCCAAAATACGATCATTATTTGCATAATTTAATAGAGCTTAGATGCCTAAAAGTATTGGATGTGGGTTATTTGAGTTATTTTTGCAAACATTATAATTTTGTTGTTACAATATCAAATATGGAACATAGCTTCACAAACATGCAACAAATGTTGCAACATAATTTAAAAAATTATGCCACCAAAGATTCTTATGGATTTGCTGGCAAAAAAGCAATTACGTATCAAGAGTATCATAATAAAGTAGCCAGTTATGCTGCTTTATTGGCTTCGTACGGAATTCAAGAAGAAGACAAAGTGGCATTGTTATCGCCCAACTCACCCCAATGGTGTATGGGATACTTTTCTGCCGTATATATAGGAGCCATTGTGGTCCCTTTATTAAATGAATTTTCAGGACATGAAATTGACAACATCCTCGAACATTCAGAAACAAAAGCAATTTTCGTTTCTGAGCGTTTTCTCGAGAAACACAAAGAAGTTTTAGAAAAATATCCTTTGGTTATTGATGTCGACACCTTAGAAATATACAAATCAGACAGAGCTCCTGTTCAAGTAGAACTTAAGATATACAACAGTTCTCCCGAAGACGTTGCCGTTATTATATACACCTCCGGAACTACAGGAAAATCAAAAGGCGTTATGCTAACGCACCATAACTTAATTTCGGAGTTAAAAATGATGTATGTTTTGCAACCCGTTCACAGCAATGATGTCTATTTGTCAATCCTACCATTATCGCATGCTTTGGAAGCCAGCTTAGGTTTTTTGTATTCGATTATGCGAGGCTCTTCGATTTATTTTTTAGAAAAACCACCAACAGCATCTGCTTTATTGCCAGCATTAAAACAGGTAAGACCCACAATTATGCTTTCGGTACCTTTGGTCATCGAAAAGATTTTCAAAAGCAAAGTCTATCCTGAGTTAACGAAAACACCGTTGCTAAGAACCCTATATTCGATTCCATTTATGCGTAAAGTAATGCATAAAAAAGCATGTGCCAAGCTGATGGAAACATTTGGAGGAAGAATTCGGTTTTTCGGAATTGGCGGAGCAAAATTGGACAAAACAGTAGAACGGTTTTTACTAGAAGGTGGATTTCCCTATGCCATCGGATACGGACTTACAGAAACATCTCCAGTAATTGCAGGAGCAAATCCAACAATGGTTCATTTGCAATCCACAGGACCTGCTGTAGAAGGAGTTGAATTGATTATAAACAATCCTGATCCACGCACAGGCGAAGGTGAAATTTGGGCAAGAGGAGCCAATATCATGAAAGGATATTACAAAGAACCTGAACTCACAAAACAAGTGCTCACCGAAGATGGTTGGTTTAAAACTGGCGACATTGGCTTTATTGACAAAAAAAATAGAGTTTATATTAAAAGTCGCTTGAAAAACGTAATCGTCAATTCTAATGGAGAAAATATTTATCCTGAAGATATCGAAAGTGTTATTAACTCATTTAAAGGCGTTTTGGAATCCATAGT
>JAQUHH010000033.1 GCA_028683685.1 Bacteroidales bacterium | reverse complement strand
ATCGGATTGACCATGAGCATAGTCATACATTGGATAAATACACCATTTGTCGCCCGTTCTGTGATGATGAGCATGCAAGATTCGATACATGATAGGATCGCGCATGTGCATATTGGGCGACGCCATATCGACTTTTGCTCGAAGAACTTTACTTCCATCGGGAAATTCGCCGTTTTTCATTCGTTCAAATAAATCAAAATTTTCTTCTACGCTCCGATTCCGAAATGGACTTTCGGTTCCTGGTTTATTTGGAACTCCCCTGTGCCTGCTAATTTCTTCTTGCGTAGAATCATCGACATATGCCAACTCCTTTTTGATAAGTTCTACCGCATAATCGTATAATTTTTGAAAATAATCAGAAGCGTATAACTCTTCATCCCACTGAAAACCAAGCCATTTCACATCTTCTTTGATAGAATCAACATATTCTACTTCTTCCTTAACAGGATTGGTGTCATCAAAACGAAGATTGCATTTTCCATGGTATTTTTTTGCCAAACCAAAGTTTAAACAAATCGATTTTGCATGACCAATATGAAGATAGCCATTGGGTTCGGGGGGAAATCGAGTATGAACTCTATCTCCATTTTTTTGAGTCCGAAGATCATTTTCAATAATTTCTTCAATAAAATTTAGGCTTTTCTTTTCCGTTACTTCTTCGTTTGGCACATTCATATCGTCTGATTATTTTTACTTTAATATTAAACATTGTAATTGAAGCTATTCTGAAAAAATAGAATTTCAATTTTGCAAAAGTAAGAAAAATGAATAAAACTTAATCATTTTGGAAGAAAATAGAATTTTAAAACAGAATAAGTGATATTAAAGGGTCCGGAAAATCAAACATTTATTCCCGAATCAATCACCTTTATTTTTTTCCACTTTCCACTTTTAAATCGAATATATAGAACCAAGCTAAATCCTAAAAAGGAAATAACGACCAAAAACCAAGCTGTTAATGGCGTAAAGTCAAACACATAAAATGAAAGGAAAATCATAAGTACAAGAATCCAATGCGAAATAACAGAAATCAGCATGGTGTAGAAAGTATCACCAGCCCCTCTTAAAGCACCAATTAGAGAAACCATAGTGGCGTCGGCAAGAACATATAAAGTGGCCAAACGGATCATATTCACAGCCAAAGGAATCATGTTTTCAAAAACTTGGCTAAATTCCTCAGGACTAAATACCCGAACTAAAGTTTCGGGAATAAGAGTAAATAGGAAAAATATAAAAATGGAATAGAAAATTCCAATTTTGATAGCAGAATACGTGGCACGTTCTGCTACGTGCGACTTCTGGGCACCCATATATCGACCTACAATGCTGGTCACTGCAATTTCGATTCCCAACAAAGGAAGAAACGAAACCAAGTCCCAATTAAACATAATGGTGGATGCAGTAGCTATTTCGTCACCCTGAGCATGAAAAAAGGCAACCATGGTCGAAAAAGCCAAAAAATTAAAAAAAAGCTCCAATCCAGCAGGATAACCAAAATGAAGCAACTTTTTCATGATCATTTTGTCGAATCTAAAGCTAGCAAAAGTCATTTTTAAGGATGAATTTTCTTGTCTAAAATAGGTAATTACAAGCACCAGCGTTCCTACAAAAGAACCCGAAATACTTGCAATGGCAGCTCCTTGAATTCCCATTGCAGGAATTCCAAATTTCCCAAAAATCAATAAATAATCTAGAAAAACATTGGCAATCATAGCTGCAATAGCCGCATTCATTACTATTTTAGTTTTTCCAATTCCTATAAAATAACAACCAATCGTATGTCGTAATAAACTTAAAACACTGCCCCAGACCAAAATATTTAAATAATCAATTTGAAAACCCAATTGTGATTCAGGCGTTCCTATTTGAGTAAAAAAAACGACAACCAAAGGTTTTAAAACCAAGATTACAGGCCAGGAAAAGCAACAAATAATAATTCCTTGAAAAAGAGATTTTGAAACGTTTTTAAACTCTTTGGCTCCAAAATATTGAGCCACCAAAGCAGTGGTATATCCTGTAAGTCCGACAAAGAAAAACATTAGCATTTGAGCAGCTATTCCGCCTCCCATCGCCGCATTCATCTGTTCGTAGCCCAAACGCGACAAAAACAAGCGATCGGTAAACGTCATAACCCCATCACAAGCGGTAGAAATAATCATCGGCAATGCGATGATTAACAACTCCTTCATCCCACCTTGTTTGTAGTAACCGCTAAAATAATTTCTAAAAAAAGCCATGAATGCCGCCTATCTATCCCTCTAGTTTTTGAAAATTCCGCAACAAAAGTAGTTTGTTTTTATAAAAAATTGCGCTAACAGTTGTATATCGTTTTCTGAAATTTATTCAACAATAAGCAAATAATAATTTTTTTTGCCCGTTTGAATAATGATGTATTTACTGTTGATTAGATGATCTTTGGTGATAATCGTTTGCTCATTCACCTTTGTTTTATTGATGGAAACAGCATTGCTTTTCAGCATCCGTCGGGCTTCACTCTTAGAAGGAAGAGCCGTTGTTTTTTCGGCCAATAAATCAATAACCGAAATTCCTTCAGACAAATCAGTAAGTGAAATTTTACTTTGAGGAACTCCATCAAATACAGAAAGCAGCATTTTGTCGGAAAGAGAAGAGATGGCTTCTGCTGTGCCTTTGCCAAACAAAATGTCGGATGCTTCCAAAACCATTTCATACTCTTTTTCAGAATGAACGGTAATGGTAATTTCTTTTGCCAACTCTTTTTGCAGCAAACGAAGATGAGGTGCTTCAGCATGCTGTTTTTCGAGATTTTCGATGGTTTCTTTATCCAAAAGTGTAAAAATGCGGATGTATTTTGCAGCATCCTCATCGCTACAATTTAGCCAAAACTGATAAAAAGCATACGCCGAAGTTCGTTCTGGATCCAACCAAATATTTCCTTGTTCGGTTTTGCCAAATTTTCCACCGTCTGCTTTGGTAATCAAGGGACACGTAATAGCAAATGCCGAATTTCCGGTTTTTCTGCGGATTAACTCTGTTCCAGTGGTAATATTTCCCCATTGATCAGAACCGCCCATTTGGATTTTACAGGCTTTATTTTGATATAAATACAAGAAATCGTAGCCTTGAACCAATTGATATGTAAATTCGGTAAATGACATTCCATCGCGACTTTCGCCCGTTAATCTTTTCTTTACAGAGTCTTTAGACATCATATAATTAACCGTCAAATGCTTTCCAATATCGCGAATAAAGTTTAAAAATGAATAATCCTTCATCCAGTCATAATTGTTCACCATTTCGGCTGAATTATCAGCACTTTTACTAAAATCGAGAAACTTACTAATTTGATTTTTCAAACACTCTTGATTATGGCGTAAAGTCTGCTCGTCCAACAAGTTGCGTTCTTCCGACTTGCCAGATGGATCGCCAATCATGCCTGTTGCGCCTCCAATCAAAACGATGGGTTTGTGTCCACAACGCTGAAAATGACGAAGCATCATAACGCCAACTAGGTGGCCAATGTGCAAAGAATCCGCCGTGGGATCGATGCCCACATAGGCAGTACATTTTTCTGATTTTAAAAGCTCTTCCACCCCTGGCATCATGTCTTGCACCATGCCTCTCCATTTTAATTCTTCAACAAAGTTCATATAATTAATAAGTTTTTTTTTAATGTTTAAAATGACGTTTTCCGGTATGAATCATCGACATATTAAATCGGTTGCAAGCATCCGTTGAATCCTGATCTTTTAGTGAGCCTCCTGGCTGAATAACAGCGGTTATTCCGACTTCATTGGCTATTTCTATGCAATCAGGAAAAGGGAAAAAAGCATCAGACGCCATCACGGCACCTTTTAAATCAAATCCAAAAGATTTTGCTTTTTCGATGGCTTGTTTTAATGCATCCACGCGCGAAGTCTGTCCCATTCCACTGGCAATCATCATATTGTTTTTTACCAATACAATGGCGTTTGATTTGGTATGTTTTACCACTTTGTCAGCAAAAATCAAATCTTCCAATTCTCTGCGGTCTGGTTTTTGGGTCGTTACCATTTGAATGTCGTATTCTTCATATTTTACCACATCTTTTTCCTGACATAAAAACCCATTTAAAGCAGATCGAATATTTGTTTTGGGCAATTTAATATCTTTCAGCTTTAAAACAATTCTATTCTTTTTTGAACATACTATTTCAAGTGCTTTTTCATCAAAATCGGGGGCTATTAAAATTTCGAAAAACAGAGAATTCATCTTTTGAGCGGTTTCTTCATCTATTTTTCGATTAACACAAATAATTCCACCAAAAGCAGACAGCGGATCCGAAAATAATGCTTTGTCCCAAGCTGTGCTTAGAGATTTGCAAGAAGCAATTCCACAAGCATTATTGTGTTTGATAATGGCAACAGTAGGTTCCGAAAAATCTTGGATTAAATGAATGGCAGCGTCTATATCAAGCGTATTGTTATACGAAATTTCTTTGCCATTTAATTTTTCAAAAACCTCCTCTAAATTTCCATAAAAGGCTGCATTTTGATGCGGGTTTTCTCCATATCTTAAAGCATTACTTTGATTTTCGCTTATTTTTAAAGCAGGAATGTCTTGATTTTTATTGAAATAATTAAAAATCGAGGTATCGTAATGAGAAGAAACTGCAAAAGCATGGGCTGCAAAATATTTACGATCGACGAGAGTGGACTGTGCTTTTTGGGCTGTTAAAACCTCCAATAAATTAGGGTATAAATAACTCGAAGCCACACACAAAACGTCATTAAAGTTTTTGGCAGCAGCACGAATCAAAGAAATTCCGCCAATATCTATCTTTTCAATAATTTCGGCCTCGTTTGAGGTTTGTTTAACGGTCTCTTCAAAAGGATATAAGTCGACAATAACAAGATCAATTTGTGGCAATTGAAAATCGACGACCTGTTTAATGTCTTTTGGACTTTCGCGACGAAACAATATTCCTCCAAAAACTTTTGGATGAAGCGTTTTGACACGACCACCCAAAATAGAAGGATACCCCGTTAAAGACTCTATTGTTTTGGCTTCGATGCCCAATGATTTTATATAATCAAATGTTCCACCGGTTGAATAAATAGTAACCCCTTGTTTGTCTAATAAATGCACAATTGCATCGATACCGTCTTTGTTATAAACTGATATTAAAGCCGTTTTAATACGTTTCATTGAATGCAGCGTTTTAATAATAAATGTGTGCAAACTTACGAAAAAAAAATTATTTTTTGACCTTGTTTCGTTCAAATCATTTTTTTTCAAGGAATTAGATTATTCAATAATAATGAAATTCGCAAAACAATTGACTTTGCAAAAAATTTATTTTCAAAAAAAAATATGTTGTACTTTCAAATCTAAAACAGATAATTAATCATGTGCGTTTTAGAGGCTAAATAAGAAATAAGGATGATTTGCTGAAACTTAATATAAAACAAATCTCCCATGTGTTTTATAAGGATGTGTCTTTAAATTGAAAATAAAAAGACCTGAAAACAATGAATTAAAATACTTTTTTTGTAATTTAGCATGTTATTTTTTTATTAAGTGTCTGAAAATAAACAAATAAAACTCTTCTACTGACCTTGTCGTTTAAATTTAAAACAACATTTCACCTTAAAGAGAGAAGATAATTTTGCAGACATTTAATTATATTGTTTTCAAACAAACTACTATGAAAAACGAAGATTTCTTATACCAAGCACGAGATTATAAATCCATTAAAATTTGGGAAAATATTAGTGAGGAAAAATGGAATGATCCCACTTGGCAGCGACAAAATTCGATTAGAACAATAGAAGAATTAAAGCAAGTAATCGAATTAAGCCAACACCAAGAAAACGAAATCCAAAGGACAATTTCGGTTTTAAAATCAGAAGGCAAAGATCCACTAAGAATTACGCCTTATTATGCTTCGTTGATGGATGCAAATCCGTTTCGACCCACTTCTTTGTTCAGATCAAAAATAAAAAGGATAGACCCCATTTTTTGGCAAAGTGTACCCACACCTGCAAATTTATTATTTCCAGATGCGGGTCCCGAAGGATCGATGAATGAAGGGGCTCGGAGTTTTGGGGCGGCTTACCAAAGATATCCCAACAGAATAGCTTTGCTTGTTGCCTCCAACACCAGCTGTGCCTCGTATTGTGTTCATTGTCAGCGTGCTAAATCAATGGACGGCACTGTTTCTGTAAATACAGAAGAAATCAATAAAGGACTTTTTTACATCCAGTACAATGAAAACATCAACGAAGTATTGGTAAGTGGCGGCGATTCACTCATGATTCATCCCCAACAATTGCAATATATTTTGGAGGAGTTAAGTAAAATTTCGCACTTGCGCGTTATTCGAATAGCCACCCGTGTTCCTGTTGTATTACCAATGGGCATTACCGATGATTTGATGACATTGATAAAAAAATCAATTAAAAAACACACCAATGGAATCGAAAAACATGTTTATTTTATGACGCATGTAAATCATTTTAAAGAGATTACTCCAGATTTTGCAAAAGCCGTTCGGAAAATCCAAAATTACGGGTTTTCCATCCGAAATCAAACTGTATTTCTGAATCATGTAAATGATAATTTCAGGATATTGGCAGAAACTTTTCGGAGATTATTTTGGGTAGGCGTGCACCCCTATTATCTTTTGCAATGTCACAAAGAAAAGGGCATTTTACACTTTATTGCTCCAATTCAAGTGGGAAAAATATACATGAAACATATGCAAGGCTGGCTATCGGGAATTACGGTTCCGAAATATGCAGTAAATGTGGAAGGAGGTGGCGGAAAAGTCTTATTGATGCCATCAGGTCACGATACGTTAAATTTAAAAAAGGATATTGAAGCCGAAATTTCGGAAAGTTCAGCAGATATTAATACTTGGGATCATAAAAAGATATTCAAATACGAGGCTTTAGGCCGTGCAACCAAAGAAGAGTATAACGAAGCCTTGGAAATTATGAATAAATTCTTAGGCCGAAAAAATGTATTTCTTCCCAAATTAATAATGGTTGATAAAAAAGGCAATCATCTTGAAACCACGAATAGAACGAATTTGCCTTATTTTGAAAAAGAAAAAAAGGCAAAACTGTTAAATTACAATTTACGACAAGGTATGCCCATTACGAATCCGACGGATATTATTGACGAACTAAACGAATCATATCAAAATTCGGAGTATAAAAAAAAGGAGAAAAAATAATTTTATATTCCAAGATTTTTTTACCAAACATATACCAAATTCTTGTTTTCTGTTTTTATTTAAAAGAACTCGGTTTGATTTGTATTAATTTGAAACCAAATATTACAAAATACCGTTTAATAGTTTAATAACTACTAATATATATTATTAGATAAAGTAATCGCATTTTTTTATAAATTTGCAAAATGAAAATTCTGAAAAAAACAATAAATACTTTGCAGCTATTAAAACAATTAAAATTGTGGCACTTTGTTGCCCTCATCGTTTTAGTTGCATTTTCCTCATGCGGTATTGTCAATCCAACCCAAATGCTCAGAACCGAAAGAGGTTTTAAATATGATAAATTTTCGGATACTGTTTTCGCACCAGAATATATTTTATCCCCAAACGATGAATTTACATTTATGGTTTATACTCTTGATGGCGAGCGATTGATTGAATATACACAAGGCAATCAAAATTCACAAAACAGAGCCCAAGGATCTTCATACGTTATTCATCGTAACGGCACTGCAAAACTTCCAATTGTAAGAGAAACAAAACTGAGCGGAATGACTGAGCAAGAAGCCGAAGAATATTTGGAAGGAATGTATTCGGAATTTTTAAACAAACCTTTCGTAAAAATTCAAGTGACCAATAAACGTGTAATAATATTCCCTGGCGGAGACGGTGGCAATGCTAAAGTGGTTAATTTGGTAAATAATCAAACCAGCCTTTTTGAAGCTCTAGCCCTTGCCGGAGGCATCAATGACGGACGCGCAAATAAAATAAAATTAATAAGAGGGGACTTAAAAAACCCACAAGTATACAAAATCGATCTTTCAACCATAGATGGCATGAAAGAAGCAAATTTGACAATACAAGCCAACGATATTATAATTGTTGAACCAAGAGCCAAAATTGCTCAAAAAATCTTGCGAGAAATCACTCCTTACTTAACTCTTGTATCAACAATGCTCGTCATTTACGGACTATTCAGATAAACTATGGCACAGAAAAAAATTTCCAAAATAAACGATGATTTTGATATATCCCTTTTAATATATATCCTTTCCAAAACTTGGTATGTTGTCATTATTAGTATTGCTTTGTTTTTTTCAGGTGCATGGCTTTATCTAAGATATACTCCCAATTTATATGAAGCTACCGCTGTTATTCAAATTGAAAGCGAGAATCAGCCAGACGTTTTTCAAGATCAAGCAAAACTTTATAGCAACTTTAATCAACTTGCTGGAAAAATCGATTTTCTTCGATCCACTACTTTCCTTGAAAGAGCATTGTCTAAACTTCCACTGGATGTCTCTTATTACTATAAAGGCACCATATTAAGAAATGAGTTATACAAAAGTTCCCCTTTTTCCATTACAATAAATCACTTTTCCTCAGATTTATTTGGACAACATATTGAGCTAAACTTTAATGGGAATAAAGATGTAAAAATCACATATGAGTATAGAGGGGAAACAAATAAACACAATATTTCTTTGACGAGTGAAAAAACTAATTTGATTACTCCATACTTCAATGTTGATTTATTAATAGATAATATTAATGCTTTAAATAAAGGAGAAACATATTCATTTGTCGTCTTTAATAAAGAGGATATTATTCGCGAAACTTCACTCAAAATAAACGCTTCCATTTTAAGCGAAGCAGCCAAAACCATCGAAATAAAATATCAAGATTTCCATCCTGGAAAAGCATCCGATGTAGTAAATACTGTAGCGAATGATTTTAGCGAATACGATAAAATTAAAAAACAAGAAAATGCAGATAAAATTATCAACTACATTGACGAACAACTAAATTTACTAGAAGAAGAACTTTTTAAATCTCAAAATGATATTCAAGATTACAAAAAAGAAAACAACATTGAAGCTTTTGAAGTTAGATCAACTCAAATAATTCAACAAAAAATTGAAGACTTAAACTCTGAAATATCAAAATTAAACTACGAAGAATCAATTTTACTACGCATCAAGAAAACCATTCAAAACAATGAAGAATTAGACATCTACCTTTTTATGGCAGATATTTTTGGAAGCAATTACCAAGGTGCATTAAGTGCTTTGCTCACAAATCTACAGTCGCTTCTAATGCAAAGAGAGCAATTGGCATATAGTTATACTGAAAATAGCGGACAAATAAAACAACTTGATTATCAAATAGAAATACAAAAAAAAATACTTAAAGAATCCATTCTGTCTTTTTTATCAAACGTGAATATAAAAAAGAAACAGATGCAAGCTCAGTTGGATAAATTTATGTTTGAGATGACTTTACAACTCGACAATTCAAAGGCTCTTGAATTGAAAAAATTCCAACGCATCCTTACTATTAACGAAACATACTACAATCAACTTATAGAAACAAAAACCAAATACTCAATTGCCAAAGCAAGTTATATTTCACAAAATATCATACTGGAAAAATCAAGAACTCCAGCCATTCCTATTGCTCCCAAAAGAACTCAAATTTATATCTTTTCTTTATTAATTGGATTTTTAATTAGCTTAAGTTATATTGCTTATCGCTATCTATTTTATTCAAACATTGATACGGTTGCCGATATCCAAAAATACTCAGATGTAGCCCTTTTGGGTGTAGTTCCACATGTTGATAAAGAAATGATTCACTCTCTTTTGCTGGTTGACAAAGAGCCTAAATCAATATTGGCTGAAGCAATGAGGGGTTTGAGAACAAATATGCAGTTTATCTCAAATGAATCTGGGAAAAAAGTCATTTCAATCACTTCAACGGTACCTTCCGAGGGAAAAACTTTTGTAGCCGTTAACCTTGCTGGTATAATTGCTTATTCTGGCAAAAAAGTGATTGTTTTAGACCTTGACATGAGAAAGCCAAAAATTCACAAAGCATTTAGTGACCCTAATAATATTTTTGCCAACAATAAAGGAATGAGCAACATTCTTTCGGGCATGGAAGATTATAAAAACTGTATTAATGTTAGCTCTCTTTCTACGCTGCATTTCATTACAGCTGGAACCATTCCTCCAAATCCAAGTGAACTTATTTTGTCGGACAATATGTCTAAGCTCATTGAAGATTTAAAAACAGAATACGACTATATCATTACTGACAATCCGCCCATTGGTTTAGTAAC
Organism: Bacteroidales bacterium; assembly: GCA_028683685.1. Lineage (GTDB taxonomy): Bacteria > Bacteroidota > Bacteroidia > Bacteroidales > WCHB1-69 > JAQUGA01. The sequence goes on along the minus strand of JAQUHH010000033.1, from coordinate 2,856 downwards.
AGATGCAATGCAAACACTAAAAACAGCCGATTACCCAATTTATGTTTTCAAAGCAGGATATTCAAAACGAATATTTGTTCAAAACTTAGATTATTTATGGGATGAATGCAATATGAAAAATCTCTCTTTTGTTCTTAACTCTGTCGACAATAACAACAACCGTTCTGGTTATGGCAAAAAATATGGTGGATACTATTATAGCAGTCGATATAGCTATGGTTATAATTATGGCTACTATGAAGAGAAACCAAAAGAAGAAAAAAAGAAAATTAATAAAATTTCAAAGCTTTTCAATCTCTAACTAAATCATGATTTTTAAACCAACGATAATAAAAGATGTTGTAGAAATACAACCCACTGTTTTTGAAGATAATCGCGGTCATTTTTTTGAATTTTATCACAAACAAGCTTTCATAAATGCTGGCATTGAGTGCGATTTTGTTCAAGACAATCAATCAGCCTCATTAAAAAATGTTTTGCGAGGCTTACATTTTCAAAAACCACCTTTTGCTCAAGCAAAACTTTGCAGAGTTCTTAAAGGTTCGGTAATAGATATTGCCGTTGATATTCGCAAAAATTCACCGACATACGGAAAACACATATCAATTTTACTAAACGACCAGAAAAAAAATATGCTTTTTATCCCCGAAGGATTTGCTCATGGATTCATCACCTTGGAAGACCATACCATTTTCCAATATAAATGTTCCAACTACTACAATAAAGAATCTGAAGATTGCATTTTATGGAACGATTTGGATATAAATATTAATTGGTCCATCGAAAATCCTATTATTTCTGAAAAAGATAAAATTGGGAAAAAATTTACTGATTTCAAAACTCCATTCTCCTACTAAATAAATTATACATTATGATATTTATTGAAAGCTTTTGGTTCGGAAGCATTATAATTTTCACACTTTCAATATTCCTTTCGATGGGCATCAACCTTTTTATGTTGAGATACACCGGGAATATCTTTAGTAAAAAACTACCTAAAAACACAGTTCGATTCAGTACTGCCCGCAAGCCGGCCATTGGTGGAGTTTCTTTTTTTGCATGTTTTTTATTTGGCATCATTGCTTATCTATTGTTTTTCCCCTATGATAGAAACTCTATTAATAACATCGAAATTTCAGCCATTATTGGCACCGTTTCAATGGGCTTTATTCTGGGTTTATACGACGATTTGAAAAACTCCCCAGTTTGGGTCAAGTTTTTTATTCAATTTTCAATTGCAGGCATATTGATCGCTTCAGGCATCTCTATTGAACTTTTTCAAGCCTATCCAATTTTAAATTACATATTAACTTTTATTTGGGTAGTTGGTATCATGAATTCCATTAATATGCTTGACAATATGGATGCCATTACAACAATTACAAGTTTATCTATTTTCACAACCGTTCTTCTTTTACTGGGATTAAAACAAGACTTTCAGAGCCTTGACTTTATTATGATAATTGCTATTAACGGTGGACTTATTGGCTTTCTGATTTACAATTGGTATCCCTCAAAAATATACATGGGCGATGTTGGAAGTCAGTTTCTCGGAGTTATTTTAGCCATCGTTGGGATAAAATATTTCTGGAATTTTACCGATACGAATGTTTTATTAGTGAATTCCAAACAAGTTATTGTACTAATTATGGCTTTCATTTTACCAATAACCGACACTACCACTGTTTTTTATAAAAGAATTGCACGAGGTCAATCGCCATTTATTGGGGGTGCCGATCATACCACCCATCATCTTTCATACATCGGATTAAGTGTTAGACAAATTGGCTTATTATTCTTATTTATCGGAATTCTTTCCGCTTTATTTATTATTGTTATTTTGGAATTCATTCCAAAATGGTCCTACTGGCATTTTTTCCTCTTTTTAGCATACGTTCTTACCGTCTTTATTTCTCTTTTTTACATTGCTCAACTTAACAAAAACAAGAATTTAAAAAAATGATATCATTTTCAAAAAAACAGATACTTATTGGTTTTGGAATTTTAATTTTAACAGCATTTCCGTTGTATTATTTGATTAGTAATAATACCAAACTAGATGAAAACAAGGATACTGAATATGCTACCGAAATGATGAGCGAGTATAAAATTTATTCACCAATTATTCCGAAAACCCTAAGCTTTGCAGGTGAAGCTGTCCCTATTGATACGTATTATGTATACGAAGCAATCGACCGCGAACTTTTAGTAAATACCTATTGGCACTCAAATTTAATTCTTCTTTTAAAAAGAGCGTATCGTTTTTTTCCAATTATTGAACCCATTCTTAAAGAAGAAGGAATTCATGATGATTTCAAATATTTGGCACTTATCGAGAGTAGTTTTACCAATGTTTCCTCTCCGGCTGGAGCAGCAGGTTTTTGGCAATTTATGAAAGCCACTGGACAACGTTTTAATTTAGAAATCACAAAAGAAGTAGATGAACGCCTCAACTTAGTAAAAGCCACACACGCAGCATGTAGCTATTTTAAAATATTAAATAGACAATTTAATAGCTGGACTTCTGCAGCAGCAGCATACAATATGGGCGAAGGTGGATTGAAACGACAAATGACACAGCAAAAACAAGAGGATTACTGGAATTTGTATCTTAATTCCGAAACTTCACGTTACGTATCCCGAATCTTAGCTGTGAAAATAATTATAGAAACTCCGCTACAATACGGGATAAACTTACGATTATCAGACATGTATCAACCCATTCCTACGCGCACAATCGAAGTAGACACCAGCATCGCATCTTTGATTGATTTTGCCATTGAACAAAACTCAAATTATCGAATTTTAAAAGAATTTAATCCTTGGTTAATTTCTACCTCTTTAACCAATGTCAAC
>JAQUHH010000296.1 GCA_028683685.1 Bacteroidales bacterium | reverse complement strand
TAAGCGAATCTTGAAAGGCATCAATATTAATGGCTCCCGCAATATGTTTTTCAGCGAACATTGCCGCACTTCTTCCATCTACTAATATGGCATTCAGCGTATCTCTGGCTTCAACAAGTTGGAGAGCATCTTTCGCTTGAATTTTTTGAAGTGTTTGACAGCTTGCATTGACCATAAAAAGAAAGCAGCAAAGCATTGCAAAGTATAGTTTCATAGGATTAATTTTTATTCATTGTCATTATAAACTGTAAAATTAATATTTTATTCTATTTTGGCAGAAAAGATTCTACGCAAAGTGATTGGGTGACTGGGTGACTAATTCCGAATTGCAAAAATCTTCGATTTTGTGACAATTCGAGAATCCTCGAAAAATTACAAAATTCATAGATTTTTTATTTTACGGGAGTGTCTGACGGCTGAGTAAAAAGCCAAATTTCTTGATTTTTTGACGTTGATCTTTCACGATGCGGGAACAAGATGGTATCCTCCCTGCGGTCGGATGGATTTATTTGATTCTTAAATAACCATAAAACATTTTATTATCATCTTGAAGTCAGTCAGATAAATTTGACTGTAATAGATTGTTTTTTAAACAAATATAATTGCCAGATAATAAGTTGGATACATGCTATAATATTGCTATCTATTTCAGTTGGCTTCAGCCAACTGATTGAAAAAAAACTTTTATACTTTTTGTGCTTTAGCACCATTTTTTCAGAACTTTAAAATTCGGTTACAATCATTCCATCCCTTCAGGATTGAAGACGATAAATCCCGAAGGGATAACAAGATTATAATAAGGACATTAAACAAAAATTAAAAACTCTGAAAGGGTGAAATAATTATTGCAAGTTTGATTTTATAAATTATGAAAGTAAAGAAGCATCTATTTCAGCTTTTTTTCGTCCTCAAGCCGGACAGGCTGTTACTTTTATTCGTGCAATGTTATTTATTATAAGGTACTCATGAGCTCGCTGCTTTGCTGCTTGGTTCCAACGCAAAAAGTAACCAAATGCGTTTCTCCCGCTGTCGAAAATCAACTAAAGCCAATTGTAGTTTTAAAACTTTACAATGGTTTATGCCGATACTAAAAAGAAATAGTCCAAACAAGTGTGCGAAGTTTGGGCTATATTTTTTTTTAAATCGGTATAAAAATCGAGTCATTTGGCTTTAAAATCTGAGAACTTCTTTTTACCTTAAATCCGCAAGGGAAGTTCTATTACAAAGCCAAACTGTAGCTCATTTCAGGCAATGCTCAAAAAAACCGTTTCACCGTACCAAAGGGTACGTCTGCAATGCTTTTTTCTGTGCTAGACCTTAACTGAACCACATTTTGACTTTTCATAACGAACCCCCTTGCGGATTTAAGGTATTCGTCGGCGAACAGCTCAGATTTTCAAATCTCATTAAGAAAATTCATGAAACAGCGAGTATTCCAAAACCTGTCTTTTTTTCGTGCTGTTTCATGTTTTTCTAAGATTTGATTTGCTACTTTCTGCAATTTTCCATTGCATTCCAAATTGCCTTAACATCATAAAAAGCCAAATTTCCTGATTTTTTGACGTTGATCTTTCACTATGCGAGAACGAAATGGTATCCTCCCTGCGGTCGGATGGATTTGTATAATGATAAAAAACAGCACCAAAAATACATTTAACTTTTGGTTAAACTTTGAATATTTATAACAAATTGAAATACAGCTTATTACATGGGTCAGCAAAATTAACCGTTAATAACGGATAAATTTGCAAGTGATTTACCATGTTTTTAACAGAATAGTATTGCAAATCTTTTTTCAAAACAACAATGGAAATTTAATCTTTTTTATTAAATTTGATCAATGTCAAATATCAAGTATAAATAATTGATATTTAACTATTTACAAACACAGACATGGAAGACAATAGATTTCGAAAAATTGAAAATGATGGATACATCTGTAAATATTGTAATTTAGCAACTTAATTTATTAAACCGAAGAACAGAAATGAAAACCTTGCTTACAATTATTACTATCTATCTCTTTTTCAGAATCAGTGTTCGTTATCTTTTTCCTTGGTTATTAAAAGTTTACATTAAAAAAGTTCAAAAACGTTATTACGAACAAAACGGATCCCCAACAGATGATAATCAACAAAAAACAAATAAAAACAATCCGAAAGTAACCATTAATTACCCTGGACGTAAAAAACATTTCGACATTGACAATATTGAATATACCGATTACGAAGAAATTAAAGATAAAGACAATAATAAATAACACGAATAAAATCTGAATATGAAAAATAAATTTGGCAAAAAAGCACTCTATCATGCGATGGCAATCGCCATTTTTCTTGCAATCAGTTTTGCTTATTTCAATCCAGTACTACAAAACAAAGAGCTTGTTCAGTCCGACATGATAAATGTTGAAGGCATGGCAAAAGAACTAAAAGACCACCAAGAAAAAACAGGAGAATATGCCCAATGGACCAATTCTATGTTTGGCGGAATGCCAGCATATCAAATTTATTCGGCGCCTCCTTCAAACATTTATTTTTATTTGGGACAAACGGTCCAAAAGCCTTTTCCATACATGTCTTTAGCTATCATCCTAATGAGTTTGATTAGCTTTTACATTTTATTATCCATTTTGGGAGTCAGTCCTTGGCTATCAATAATCGGGGCGTTTGCATTTGCTTTTTGCTCTTACAATTTCATAATTATTGAAGCTGGGCATATCACAAAAGCGTATGCTATTGCCACTCTGCCCTTAGTTGTTGCTGGATTTGTTTCTGTTTTTTCAAATAAAAAACTATTGGCTGGAGGCTTACTCCTCGCTGTGGGATTGGGGATAAACATTGCTCAAAGCCATTTCCAAATTACATATTATCTATTTATGGCAATGGCACTGTATGTTCTAATCGAATTTATATATAGCATAAAAGAAAAAACACTTCCCCGTTTTGGCAAATCATTGGCAATTACCATAGTGGCTACCATATTAGCCATTTTGCCAAATCTTCACGAATTATATAAAACCTATGATTATGGTAAAGAATCGATGCGAGGTCCCAGCGAACTCACACTTGATAATTCGCGAAATACAAACGGTTTAGATAAAGATTATGCATTTTCGTGGAGTTATGGAAAAATGGAAAC
>JAQUHH010000032.1 GCA_028683685.1 Bacteroidales bacterium | reverse complement strand
TTTCCACTATCATCGGTAGGCAAGCCTTTTTTGAACGAAAAGGAATTAATTTGAATGGTTAATATTGTGGGCGAACTGCCAATATTGAGCAATCGCTCCGAGACACAAAGACTGCTCAAAAGTTCAGATAAAGTTGGGATTTGAAGATCATGGGGCAGCTTTTTCAAAATGCATTTGAGGTTTTTTAAGGCATAAGGTATGCTTTGCAAAAAGTGCGTTTTGTTTTCATAAAAGCCTCTAAATCCATAAGCTCCCATAGCTTGAAGAATGCGAATTAATACAAAAGCATAAAATTGCTCTTTAAATTCTTCTCTATTGATGGATGTATATTTTTGCAATGAGTCAAGGTAATGCTCCAATAGAAGTTCCCGGCTTGCATCGCTTAAATTGGCTTTGGCATCGTATAAAAGAGAGGCTAAATCATATTGCAAAGCCCCTTCACGACCGCCTTGATAGTCGATAAACCAAACTTTTTTGTCTCGAATCATGATGTTTCTGGATTGAAAATCACGATACAAGAAAAAATGAGAGTCTACTTTGTTTAAATAATCTGCAAAAACGGAAAAATCATCTTCCAAACTCTGTTCGTCGTATGGAATTTGGGCTAATTTTAGAAAGTAATATTTAAAATAATTCAAATCCCAGGTCATCGATTGTTTGTCGAAAGAAGCTCTAGGGTAACAATATGAATAATCGAAACCGTCGTGAGCCAAAACTTGAAAACGGGGCAGTTGTTCCACCACTTTTAAATATAAATGCAATACGTGGGGCGGAATTTCATCGCCTTTTCTGTCCTTGGTCAAGATGCCAAAAAGCGTGTCGTCTCCCAAGTCTTCTTGAATATAACAGTGATTTTCAAGGTCTTGTGCATAAATTTGAGCAACATTCAGTTTTTTTTGCAAAAAATGCTCTGTAAATTTAATAAATGCAATATTCTCTTTTTTGTCAATGTTGAAAACACCAACGGCCGAAGTAGTGTCTTTTGTTAAACGGTAGTAATTTCTGTTTGAGCCAGATATGGGCAGCAGTTCGATGCTTTCAGGCATTTCGCCATGCCAGTTTTTAAAGAGTTCTCCTAAAACATTTTTCTCCTTCATATGTATTCTGTTTATGATACAAATGTAGGATTTTTTTCTGATTGGAAGAAATCTAAAGGAGCAAAATAATTGCTAACAGCCTTTTGGCTTTTTAAGAAGATTTTTAAAATATTTCAAATGCCAAAAAATATGGAAAACAGAAATAATAGTCATGGAAATTCCAATTTGTACATGCCAATATAAAACAGTTCTGAACCATTCCATTGCAAAACCGTAATTGATTTGTATCACTAAGAAAAATCCAAAAAGACAGGATATAAGAAAAGTCAAGAGCAGGATGAAGTTCCAAATGCGACGATGATAAATTTTGCGTAGCAAATTTAGTTTAGACAATATAAATGTAATGGAATATAAAACGAAAGTAATAAAAGAGATTAAAATTAAATCGTAAGGTTTGGCTTTTTGAGATGGTTTTTGAATGGGTATTATTATTTTTTCTTCTGTTATTGTATCCTGAATCTTTTGATTATCAATTGTTTCAGATTTTTTATTTGCTGTATTCTCATTTTGGGATGAATTTGTTTCGTTGTTTTTCTTATTTAATCCTATACCATTATGTTTGTCTTTTTGGTTCTTTTGGGATTTATTTATAGAAATTTCTGTTGGCTCTTCTTTTTTTATTTTTTCTTGTTGTTGAATTTCTTTTAGAACTTCTTTTTCTTCTTCTTTGGGTTGAAGAAGTGATTTGTCGATTATGGAGTGATCGCAAAAACCGTCTCCGTTTTCGTCAATATGTCGACCGCAACCATGTGAACAATTTACTCTGTTCCATGGACATTGAGCATTTACTTGAAGTGGACTTATGAGAATAAATAGGATGATAATTTGGAAAGTAAGCAGTATTTTTTTCATTATTTTTGTTTGCGAATGGATCTAACTAGTTCTTCTATTGTGATGGCCTTAAAAGAGGGATCGGGTTTGAAATGAGCATCGGGCAAATTTTGTTTTTTAGCTGATAGTACTTCTCCTACAACTTCTTTACTTCCAACATATTCTATGGTTTTTAAGGGATATCCTTGTTTCATCATTTTGGTATATTCTGGAGTTGATTTGATGGATAATTTAGCATTGCTATTCATCATTTTATTCATAAATGCTGAAAATTTATCTAAATCAAAATCATTGCTAATGTTAACTTTTTCGCTAATCCAAGTGGTTAATTTTTTTTCACCGTTTAAGTAGAATTCATGCCTTTGAGTATTGTATCCCAAAATTTGTGTCCGATCTACAATTTTTTTGGTACTTACTATGTTTTCATTCTTTTTTGGATCTCCATCTTGGGACTCAAAAAGTTTTAGCATGGATTCAAATTGTGCTCTGGCAGCTTCTTGTTTCTCTTTTGGCATTTTGGAAACCATGGCCTCAATTTCAACTTTTATTCCAGCAATCAATCCAGCTCTGTACTGATCAACAGTACCTGTCCAATAGGTTTTGAAAAAATTATTAATTACCGTAATTTCGTTTTTGTTTAAATCATAAATATAGGTTGCCTCTTTTCCGCCCGAACGCATTTTATTGTTTTGAATACTAATGGTGTCATGTGCTATTAATCCTTGGGGACTGGTTTTTTGTTCAACAATTACCCATCCAGCAAAAATAGATTTTGGAATAAAAAACAAAGATATTATGAATAATAAATAGACTCTTTTTTGCATGATTTTATATTTTAAATACAAAAGTATGTTTTTTTTATCAGTTATCAGGAGCTTTTCGTTTAGTTTTTGTGATTATTCTAAAGTTAAGAATCGTTAAGTTTGTTTTATTATTTGAATTAACTCCTAGATAAAATGCAAATCAGTCCGAAAATATATTTTCAGACTGATTTGTATTTTTAATTAAGATATTGAATATTAATGTTTTAAAAAGAAAATTATTTTAATGAAATTTTCAAAACTTCATGGTCAATAATTAAATAGTACATCCCTTTGCTAAGTGTTGAGAGGTCGATTTGCAAAGTGTTAATTCCTGTTTGTATAGAAGATTCCATTTGATACACCATTTGACCAAGTAGATTGCTAACAAGAATGCTTTTGTTTGCCGTTTCATGGCTTGAAATTACAATATTGAATTTTCCATCTGCAGATGGGTTAGGGTATACTTCAATATATTTGTTGTTCTTGTATTCAGAAACACTTTGAGTATTGATGACTATTTCCTTATTTGTAGTGTCGGAACTACAAGCATTGTTTGCTATTAATGTAACATTGTATGTGTCATCGTTGGCATATGTGTGAGAAGGGTTTTGAATTGTTGCGATATTTCCGTCTCCAAAAAGCCATTTGTACGAACTTGCATTTTGTGAAGTATTGTTAAAGTCGACCGTGTGGTTTGTGACATTATGTGTAAATGAAGCTTGTGGCAAAGGTTTTACAACAACATTCATGTCAATAATAGGACCGAATCCACAATCATTTACACCTCTTACTGTTACTCCGCCACTGATGGCATTGGAGAAGTCAATTTGGATGATATTACTAGTGCTTGAACCAATTGCTCCATTGGGAATCGTCCATTCGTAAGAAGTGGCATTTGGAATGGGTAAAATGCTATATTCAACATTGGTTTCATTTTGACATACTTCCAAAAATCCAGTCAAGGTGCATGGAACATACGGTAAATCTAATACTTCTAATGCAAGTGAAGCTTCTTCGCCTTGATAACAATTATTTTTTCCATATACGGTAATATTTCCAGAAGCAGCAGCTAAAGTGTATTCAACTGTAATGCTGTTGCTTGTGCTAATGCCTTCAATGCCCAGCGGTAAAGTCCAAATATATTCGCTTGCATGGGGAATATCAGGAATTGTATATGTAATATTTGCAGTGCCTTGACAAACTTCTGTTTCACCAGTGATTACTCCAGCGGGAGCTACTTCTTCGAGAATCATTAATTCGGTTTCTAGAAGATTGCTTGTGCCACAAGTATTGCTTGCAGAAACACTAATTGTTCCTCCAATAAAATCAGTGTTGAAATCAACTAAAATACTGTTAGTGGTACTTGTTCCTGTTGCATTTGTAGGTAAATTCCATTGGAAATTTGTGTTAGACCAAGTTCCGTCAATGCTGTATTCCACTTGTGTTTCTCCAGGACAAATGCTCGTTGTTTCTTCTGAGAATGAAGTAAGTTGTGGAATCGAGAGAACATTTATAAATATACTTTGACTTTGTCCTTGACCACAAGTATTAATTGGAGTAACTTTGATGGTATCACTGAGAGCTGTTGCTCCAATATTTATAGTAATACTATTTCCATTTTCTGCTCCCACAAATGTAAATCCATTAGGGAGATTCCAAATATACTCTTCAGCGTTTAAAACATTATTAATTGAATATGTAATATTGTTTGTTTCCGTGCAAACCGTTGTTTGACCATTAATATTTCCTGCTGCTGCTGGAAGTGGTAAGGAGTTGATTGTAAGAGTTGTAGAATCGCCTAAGCCACAACCATTTGTTCCTCGAACTTGAATAACTCCATTGGTAATTTCATTTGATATTGATACTTGAATGGTGTTATGAGTAATATTCCCAATAGCATTCATGCCTACTGGAAGTATCCATTGGTACGAACTAGCATTGGCAATGGGTGGTGTAGAGTATGTTTGTATACTGCCGAAGCATGGAGTTGCTACTCCTGAAATTTCAACGGCATTTGCTGGATAGTTTTCGTTAATACTAACGTTCACCGGTACTTTTTCACTGGAACAGTCATTTTCTTGGAATATTATATCATAAAAATAATAATAATAACCCAAACTACTAGTTCCTGCGGTTGAACTGTCAATCGAAAATACCCCATCAATTTCGTATGGATAAGAACTATTGCTTGTGTTTCTATACAAATTAGCACTAACAGGACCTAATAGTTTATACTTGCCAATTGGAATATTCATATTCATATCTATTCGATTTATTCCAGTAGGAATGGAAACACTTACTTCTTCGATGGTTTCACCTTGCATATTGACCAATTTAAAAATTCTGGTTTTGTTTGCATTGGAGTTAAACACAGCAGATTTGATTTTTCCTGCACTAAGATTAGTAATGTACAAGCCATGAACATAACTAGATGAGAAATAAGAACCGGTGCTATTTGTTCTGGAATCTCCAACAGTATCAGGATTATTTTCTAAAAATGATTGTACATAATAGGTTGTTGTTTCTGTTAGCATTGGAGTAATAAATGTATTTCCAATAAAAATTTCATTTTCTGAATCAATAGCATCGTACCATTTAATAATGCCATTACCCGTGGCTGTCAATTCAACAGATTCAGGGTTGCACAATGTTATATCTTCCACAGCAGGACTTTCTAATCCAATTTGAATGAATGATTCTTTAATGATTTCTTCTTGACCACAAATGTCAGCATCTGCAATTAAATGAACTTGATACGTTCCATTATTCTGATAGGTATGGATTGGATTTTCTTCGGTAGAACTACTTCCATCCCCAAAATCCCAAATATAAGAGCTGGCATTTTCGCTTAAGTTATGAAATTGTACATTTAATGGAGGTAGACATGAATAGGTATTATTGGCTTCAAAATCAGCAGTAACACTTAAATCTAAAACTGTAACTTCTTTAATTAGAGTATCATTGGCATGATTTTCATCTACTTGATTGTTTGGTGTTGATGTCCATGTTTTTATAGTATGATTTCCTAAAGGTAAAGTGATTGCAGGAAATTGAATTTCAGTGCTTTCAAGCGATTCCAAATTGCCAGTCCATGGAGTGGATATGGGCGTGTTATTGTTCCATTGATAATAGGCTGTTAGGGACGTTAAATTATTTGTTCCCATATTTTTGATGCTTATTTCAGGAATAATTTCAATGTTTGAACAATTATAAGTATTCTCAGGATTTGAAATTTCAGTTATAGACACATCATTTGGAAGGGAAGGACTGAGTATATATACTTCACCGAAAAATGGTTGGCGATTTTGTTTTGTAACCACAATGTCTGCAGTATCGGGAGAAAGTATAGCAGCGAAAGTCATTTCTGCAATTCCACTTGTATTGGCTAATTTTGCATTTAATAAAGTGTCGTTTAAAGAAATGGCAACATAAGCTCCGGGTTCAGTAGTGACGGTAAGCGAGGTGATTCCGACCGTTTGTGTATTAACATAATCTACACTTAATACAGAAGGGACAGATTGATAAGTCATGACTGATGGATCGCCCATCAAATGATAAATTTCCCAATAATATTTTTTTCGAGAAGAATTGGAGGATTCCACTGCTAGATTTCCCGCATACGAAAGTTGTCCATTCGAGATATACCATTCTGTTTCAGGAATCCCTTGTGTATGAAACCAACGGTCGAAAGCTCCCAAATTATTGGGATCAAAAGTTGCATTTGCAGAAATGATTGTTCGAAGTCCCACTGACCAATAATAATCTTCGTCCCAATAGGTATTGTTTGAACCTCCTAAATACCCAACGGCTCCTTTATCAACGGCTCTTAAAAGAGCTTCGCCAAAACATTCTGATTCGTCAAATTTATTAGATAAACAGCAATTTCCAATCAATAAACCATATTTGTCTTTATTACTCATGGCTGGTATATGAGAGGTCGTAAAACTTGGATCACCCCATCCATTCCAGTTGCAATGAGCTGTGTAGTCAGCAATACCAACTCCTTTTCCAATATTTGTTCTGATTAATACATCTGTGCTGGAGTTGTTCGTTTCTGGATATAAATATTTATAAACGTGAGCAAAGCCATTGTCAGCATTAAAATAATAATTTGCCATGTAATTAATCTGACCATTGGCATGCGTTGGTGACCACGATGGATCCACACCAGCAACCAGAACAACCGTGTCCAAATAGGATGGATCAGGCATGAGATATTGTTCGTACTGAAGCGTTTTGTCGATTTGGGGTTGAAGTTGAGCTAGATTGGTAGCCGAAAAACGACCGTAATACATGTCTGGAATATTGTCGCTTGCACCATCAAAAGTTACATAATATAAATCTGAAACATGCGAATCTGTTGTGCCCGAATACGCAGGAATTTGAGCAATGTCACCCACAAATAATACATAGGTAGGTGCAGGGTCGCTAGGAGTTGCTGAAGTATACAAATTCTGCAAATAGTTTTTTATGCTTGTTGTAGTGGTTCCAACAGCAGGATTATTGGTGTATGCTTCGATAACATAAAATCCTTTTTTTGTTTTCCACTCAACAAGAGGTTGCAGTGCACTTTGAAAACTTGGATCAGATACAATTACATATTTAATGGGATATTTAGACAATGCCTCTTTGTTGATGCCCAATGGGAGCATTTCGGCAGTGCTAGAGTTGTTTGAAAAGGCAGGTGAATATAACTTCTGTTGAAGTGCTTGGGTGGCATAAATATCGTGTTGAGAAAATTGAATTTTTACATCAATGTTGGTGTAAATTTTCAAACTATTGCTTACTGGATTATACTGAATCGGATTTATAATCAAATTGCCAAGTTTTACACCGCGAGATATTCCAATTTCTTCAATTTCGGCAAGAGGAGTATTCGTATATTGATTTAGTAGATAATATGCTTGATTGTACTGAAATACAATATCCTCCGGATCCGAACTTTTGCTGTAAGAGGGTTGTGAAGGCATTATTTTTTGCGTAATGCCATAGTCGCTTAGCGAAATTTCAACCACATCAAATGAGTTTATAATTACATTTGCCTGACCATCAATGGGCAATTGAATGGTTTTTCGGATGTTGGGCAATTGTGGTTTTCCAATATCATAGGAACGGGAATAATGTTCTACGCTGATGTCATAAAATAAACCGCTATTTGTTGCTGCAGGAGTAAGAGAAATGTCCTTAATATCTGACCTGAAACCATAGCCATTTACCGTTTTTTCTGAGGTTTTTATACCCGTATTTTGTTGACTGACAGAAATGTTTATCTGCCCAAAAAGACTTGATAATGAAAATAGAAAACTACACATTGTCAAAATTAGTTGAGATTTTTTCATAATTTTAAATATTTTACACAAAATAATTTATCCAATTCCAGACTTTAAAAAGAAGTACAATAATAGAGAAATTATTTATTTTCTTACGTATTTCTTTCAATTATTTATCATTAATTCAATTATTTTTTTTTGAAATGATTCTTGTTTGTTTCGTAAGCGATTGATGTTTAATGGTTTGCAAGTGTGTTTTCCAGCTGGATGTAAATAGTTCAATATATATATATAATTGTTAATTTTGGTTTCAAATAAAGCTTAGAACATATTGAGGAATCAACTATAAAAATATTTATCATTCCATTTATTCTTTTGATTAATTTCAAAAAAGAGAATGTTGTTTGGTTTTGTATAAAAAAATACGACAAACATAGAGAATTGTTTGTCGTATTTTTTTGTTTTAGCTATTTTATAATTCAAATTTTATTCCCGCAAAATAAGTTCTTGGTTGTGAAGGTCCATAAATGTATCCAGAATCTCTTAGATTGCCGTGATCAAAGTCGTTTTGATAGTTGTTGAAGATGTTTTGAACGCCTCCATTAAGATGCATTTTGAAATGTCCGTTTACTCTAATGATGTAATTAATTCTAAAATTCACATCAAAAAAATCAGGGGTGATTTTCTCTGTGTCTTCCGTAATGTATCCTGCATAATGTTGAACTAACATTGGTCCAGTGTAAGTTCCTGATATGGAAGCCGTGAAATTTTCTTGAAGATTCCAGTTGGCAGTTAAGTATCCATATTTGTCAGGAGTTCTAAATAGTTTTTTCTGGGGCTTCAAATTTGGATTGTCACTCCATTCCTCATCTTTCGTGAATTCGCTGGTTTGGATGGTGAATCCAAGTTGAAAGTCGAGATATTTTGAAGGAAGAACTTTTCCTTCAAGGTTGATTCCTTTAACAATAGCACCATCCCCGTTTCTTCTTTCAAGAATGAGGTTTCCTAAAGGGTCGTAGCCAATTTTATTGAGCACAAAAACCTGATCAAGTTGAGTGTAGAATCCTTCAATTAATAAATTTGTTTTAACCGATTTAAAAATGTGATACAAATCTGCAGATATTGTATAGCTATACGATTTTTCTGTTTTTAAATCAGGACTTATTTGGATAAGAGCAACTTCGCCTCCTACGGCCGCAATGTGTAAATCTTCGTCAAATGCTTGGGGAGCTCTAAATCCTTGTGCATAGGTAGCTCTAAAGTTGTAATTTTTTGAAGGTGCATAGCGTAAATTTACACGTGGACTTAATACAGGCTCTGACAAAAGATTATGCTGATCGGCTCTGATTCCAGTGAGTAAACCAAATTTCTCATTTTTCCATTCATTTTGCAAATATGCACTAATAATATTAATGTTTTGTTCGATTGTTCGGTTGTAGCCAGTCGCTAAATCATTTAAGTTGTTTTGCGAATACTCAAGTCCACTGGTAAACTCAGAAGGCATAAATAATATTTTTTTTATGTTCCATGTGTATTGTAATCCACCTGAAAAACTAAAATCATCTGTTGTTCCGTATGCATTTAAGTCTTTGCCTGCTCCATAATAGCTTTTTCGATTCACATCCTGAAATGAAGTATAAGCCACAAATTTGTGAGCATTGTCTTTTGAATAAATACTGTATTTTAATCCTGCAGTATTAATATTGTGATTTAATTGTTCTGCAATGTCTGCTTCATGGGGAGGTAGTTTAAAATTGTTGCCTCCTCTGCGAAACTCTCCAATATTAAAATATTCAAAATTTAAACGTGAATAATTTGTGAGATTGTAAAATGCTCTAAAACCCACTGTTTGTGATTCGATTTTTGCTATTTCCGAAAACCCATCGTCGTCATGATCGTATGGAGATCGTTGACGTGAGGCTCCAAAAATCGTAATCCCTGATTTGTGATTGTCAGAAACAATCGAAGCATTTAAAAAGGTATTAACATCAAAACTCTTCCCACCAATCAAATTGGTTGTGTTTGAAAGAGAAACCGTGTTCTTTTTTGGTTCTTTGGTGATGATATTTACCGTTCCAGCAATCGCACTGGAACCAAAAACAGCAGATCCGCCACCTCGAACAATTTCAATCTGTTCTACCATATTGGCCGGAAATTGCTCAATGCCATAGACACTCGCTAACGCACTCATTATTGGGCGACTGTCAATTAATACTTGGGTATATTGTCCCTCTAATCCATTAATGCGAACTTGTTGAAAACCACAATTCTGACAATTGGTTTCTACTCTCAATCCTGGTTGAAAACTTAAGCCTTGAGACACGCAAACTGCATTGGTATTTTCTAATATTTTAGGACTGATAACACTTACAATGGAAGCTGCTTCTCTTCGATTTGATTCATTTCGAGAAGCGGTAACAACTACCCCCTCTAATAATAAATTACTCTCTTTAATTTCAAAACTAATTTCTATACTTTTGTTGGCTTCAATCAATACTTTTTCCTCAAATGTTTCATAACCCATGCCAGAAGCTACAATAATATAATCCCCGACAGGTAGATTTTTTAAAAAATAATGACCCGTTGCATCGGTTGTCGTTCCAATGGTGGTCCCTTTTAGTGAAATTGTAAAATAGGGTACATGCTTGCCGTCGCTTTTGTTTAATACATGCCCGAAAATATTAGCATCCGTTTTTTTTGTTTGAGAAAAAATAAAAAATGGAATAAATAATAATATAATGAATGAAATTTTATGTTTCATATAAAATATTTTTTAATAATATAATATTGGAAATAAGTCTATTCTTTGGTACTATAAACAAAACTCAGGTGGAGCTCTCAAAGAATAAATCAGATGCGGATAAATACTGAGGGCATTCGCTTCTGAATTAGAATAAAATTTATTTTTTAAATAGACAAAAACCTTTTTTAAACCGAAAAAAGTAAAGAAAGTCAGCGTGAGAAACTGGCTTAATACCCGTATTAATGTAAATTCAGCAGTGCTATGGGTATGCAACGGATTTCCCTGGGCATCGCTTTGATATGGATGGGAGTGTGTAACTACTTTGCCATCAATGGTATGGGTGTGAATAAAAAGAACAGTACCTAAATAATAGAATATGAAGAATACCAGAAAAAAAAGTGAAAAAGTACGTCTATTTGTCAGCATTAGGTATCGTTTTTTGGCAAAACTAATTTTTTTATGTTTACATATGAGAATCTTAGTATTTCAATAACAATTTTTAATAAAGTATGGTAATAATGTGCAAAAAAAAACGCCAAAATACATACCTATATCCCCATTGTTTTGGACTTCGAAGGAGATGATAAAAGATTTATTTCATTATCTATGCTTCTGTATTGCTTTTTGATGATTTCTGGTCAGAAATAATTATTGTTGAATACCAATGACTTTATTTCAAAATATAATCTAAATTTGCATATTGATTCAAAATTGTACGTTTTACCAATATACTTGATTTCATGAAAGAAATACTATTGATTAGAAAATTCATTGAATATTTTAGCCTAGAAAATGATAAAGATGATTATGAAAGAATTCATGAAACCATTTCTAAGGACATTATATTTAAAGGCACCAATCTTTGGATTTTAATATTTGCAATTATTGTGGCATCTGTTGGTTTAAACATGAATTCAACAGCAGTTATTATTGGAGCTATGTTGATTTCTCCGCTGATGGGGCCCATAAATGGGATGGGATATAGCATTGCAACATATAATTTCCCGCTTTTTCGAAAATCTTTAAAAAACTTTGGTTTTGCTGTTGGGGCTAGCTTGGTTGCTTCAATGACTTATTTTGCATTGTCTCCCATATCTACTGCACATTCCGAATTGCTCGCCCGAACGAGTCCTACCATTTATGATGTCCTGATTGCCTTGTTTGGTGGTTTGGCGGGAATTGTCGCCATTACAAGCAAACAAAAAGGCAACGTAATTCCGGGTGTTGCTATTGCTACGGCTCTTATGCCGCCACTGTGTACGGCTGGATACGGTCTGGCAACCGGTCAGTTTTATTTCTTCTTTGGAGCCTTCTATTTGTTTACGATAAACACTGTTTTTATTGCCATCTCTTCTGTGGCTATTTCTCAAATTCTAAAATTCCCTATCCGAACCCTGGTGGATGAAAAACAAAAGAAAAAGGTAAACCGATGGATATCTGGCGTAATTACACTGATCTTTATTCCAAGTGTATATTTTGGGTATAAGTTAGTTCAAGATGAACAATTTACCGAAAATGTAACCAAATTTGTAAGCAATGTAAGCATTGTGGAAGGAAACTATTTGCTAAAACACGAAATGGATGTAAAAAATCGTCAGCTTACGCTCGTATATGGTGGAACAAATATGTCTCAAGATCAAAAGAAAATAATTTTAAGTAAAGCCAGCGATTTTAAATTAGAAAAATCATCCATAGAGTTCCAACAAGGCTTAGCATTTGATAATATTTTTGGGCAAAATTTAACCGAAATGGATAATTTGAAATCAGAACTCCGAAAATTCCAATCAATTGTCATTGATAGAGAACAAAAAATAGATAGTATTCATAAAAGTCGACTGTTGGGGGAACAAACTTTTTCGGAAATCAAAGCACTGTATCCCGAAATTTCTTCGTGCATCTATTCAGATACCTATTTGTTTCACGATACGCTGAAAAAACCCAAAGATGTGAAAGTGTTTTTGTTTAGTCTGAAAGATGATATTAGCCAGGAAAATAAAAACAAAATTCAAAAATGGTTGCAATCACGACATAAAACAGATTATATAAAAGTATTCTATGAAACAAAAAGACAGTAATAGAAACTAAATTCAATCGCTAAAATGGACTATTTTATTTTATTGTAACTTTGCGACTTAAAATGTTTGAATATGGTCGATAAAGGCTTGGTTATTTTGTCAACGGGAAGTTTATACGATGTGCTTAAAACCAATGGAAGCATCGTGAAATGTAAGCTTCGTGGAAAATTTCGAATTCAAGGTATAAAATCAACAAGTCCAATTGTTGTTGGGGATAAAGTTATATTTCAAAAAGAAGAAAACGACGAAATTGGATGGATTACCAAAATTGAAGATCGGAAAAATTACATTGTCAGAAAATCAACTCGCCTCTCAAAACTTACTCATATAATTGCAGCCAATATTGACAAGGCTTTTGTCGTTTTTACCTTGAAACAACCTCGTACCTCTTTGGGATTCGTCGATCGGTTTTTAACCGCTGCCGAAGCCTACCGAATTCCTGTTGAATTGGTTTTTAATAAAGTTGATTTGCTTGATGAAAATGACAAAATTGAAC
>JAQUHH010000295.1 GCA_028683685.1 Bacteroidales bacterium | reverse complement strand
AAAAGTTCAGTTACTTGACCAGCACCAACAGTACGTCCACCTTCGCGAATAGCAAAACGTAAACCTTGATTTAATGCGATTTCTGATAGTAATTGTACTTCAACTGTTAAATTGTCACCAGGCATAACCATTTCAACACCTTCAGGAAGGAAAACTTCACCAGTAACGTCTGTGGTTCTGAAATAGAATTGTGGGCGATATTTGCTATGGAATGGAGTGTGACGTCCACCTTCTTCTTTTTTCAAGATATAAACTTCGGCTTTGAAGTTTTTGTGTGGTTTAACAGAACCAGGTTTGCAAATTACCATACCACGACGAATTTCGTCTTTGTCGATACCACGAAGTAATAAACCAACGTTATCACCAGCTTCACCGTAGTCAAGAATTTTACGGAACATTTCAACGCCAGTAACAACTGATTTTAGTTTTTCAGCACCCATACCAATGATTTCCACTGGATCACTAGAGTTGATGGTACCTGTTTCGATACGACCTGTAGCAACGGTACCACGACCTGTAATTGAGAATACGTCTTCAACCGGCATCAAGAATGTTTTATCAACATCACGAGTTGGGCGAGGAATATAGTCATCAACAGCAGCCATTAATTCTAATATTTTTTCAACCCATTTTGGTTCTGAGTTTAATCCACCTAGAGCTGATCCACGAATAACTGGAATATTGTCACCGTCAAATCCGTAGAAACTCAATAATTCACGAATTTCCATTTCAACAAGTTCTAATAATTCCTCATCGTCAACCATGTCAACTTTGTTCATAAACACAACCAATTGAGGTACACCAACCTGACGAGCTAAAAGAATATGCTCGCGTGTTTGTGGCATAGGACCATCAGTGGCAGCTACAACTAAAATTGCACCGTCCATTTGGGCAGCACCTGTAACCATGTTTTTAACATAGTCAGCGTGACCAGGACAGTCAACGTGTGCGTAGTGACGATTTGCTGTAGAATATTCAACGTGCGATGTATTAATAGTAATACCACGTTCTTTTTCTTCAGGAGCGTTGTCAATAGATGCGAAGTCTCTAAATTCTGAAAAACCAGCATTTGCTAATACTTGTGTAATTGCAGCCGTTAAAGTAGTTTTACCATGGTCAATGTGTCCAATGGTACCAATATTAACGTGCGGTTTGGAACGATCAAATTTTTCTTTTGCCATATCAATTATTCAATTAAGGTGTTTTTATTATATTCTTTTTTACTTTAAAATGTTAAGGTTATTAAATAAAAAATAGAGCCATTGACGAGAGTTGAACTCGTGACCTCTTCCTTACCAAGGAAGCGCTCTACCACTGAGCTACAACGGCACAATGCCTTTGAGCGGAAGACGGGCTTCGAACCCGCTACCTACAGCTTGGAAGGCTGTCGCTCTACCAAATGAGCTACTTCCGCTTTGAGTGGGGAGAGGAGGATTCGAACCTCCGAAGGCGTTGCCAACAGATTTACAGTCTGCCCCATTTAACCACTCTGGAATCTCCCCGTATATATTTTAGAGCCGATGGAGGGATTCGAACCCCCGACCAGCTGATTACAAATCAGCTGCTCTGGCCAACTGAGCTACATCGGCATGCTCTACTAGTTTTTCAAAAAACGCAGTCCCTATTAAATGGGACTGCAAATTTAGAAATAATATTTGATATACCAAACATTTTGTGATTATTTTTCTTGAAAAAATGCGATTTATAATCCTTTTATTTTTTCCTTGCTCTTAATCAGTTGTTTACGTAAAGCATCAACCGCATTGTCAGTGGCTTCTTCAAACGATTTTCCCGTTTTTGATGCAAATAAATCATTCCCACGAATGATTAATTTGATTTCAACGGTCTTGTTTTCGGGTTTTTCTACGTTTTCTATTTTCAAAGTCACTTCTGTCCCGAGTACCTGATCTGATTTTTTTATCAGTTTGTCAACCTTTTCTTGAATAAAGTCTTCCAATTTTACGTCCGTTTTAAAATGCAATGATGTGATTTTAGCGTTCATGATGGCCTCCTTTTTTATGCTCGCGGATGAGCTTGTTTATAAATGTTTTTTAATTTCGAAATCGAATTGTGAGTGTAAACTTGAGTCGCGGATAAATTGGCATGACCCATCAGTTCTTTTATTGCATTGATATCTGCCCCTTCATTTAATAAATGAGTGGCAAATGTGTGCCGTAATATATGTGGACTCCTCCTTTGCTGCGTTGTTACTCTTCCCATATGATGTCGTACTATTCGGTAAATGCTTTTTGGATACATTTTAATTCCTTTAATAGTAACAAAAAGACAATCGATTTGTTTGATGCCTGCAAAAGATTCGTCTCTTAATGTAATGTATTCTTTTATCGTTTTTGATAAGTTTATGCTGATGGGGATAATGCGTTCTTTTTGACCTTTTCCGAAAATTTTTATTTGACCATCGTAAAACGAAATATCTTGGTCTTTTATGTTGATTAATTCGGATAGACGAATGCCGGTAGAATAAAAAATGTCTAAAATTAATTTGTCTCTCATTCCAACAAATCCCTCGTCAAAGGAATCTGGGTTTAAAAGCTCATCTGCTTTTGGTACATTAATATATACTGGAAGCCTTTTTTTTATTTTGGGCGATGAAATGGTTTCCATTGGGTTTTTTGAAATTATCTCGTTTTTTTGTAAAAAACGGTAATAACTCCGCAAACTGGATAGTTTCCTGCTGATCGATTTTGATTCTATTTTGTTATACGTGAGGTCTGAAATCCATCCTCTAATTTGAATAGAATCAGCGTCTGCCAAATTGTTTATTTCAAAAACAGAAACTAAATAGTGGGAAAATTGTTCTAAATCAGAAAGATATGATTTTACGGTTAATGCCGAACTTCTTTTTTCGGATTCTAAATATTGAATGTAGTTGGGTGATATCATAAAAAAAACCGTAAAATGAAGTGTAAATATACAACATCATTTTACGGTTTGCAACTAGTAAGTCTTAAAAATGATTAATCAAGATTAGAATAAGTCTTCTCTATGTAAATCGCTTTTAAGCGTTGCTCCCTTTTGACGATCGATGGTTTTGTGAACTTTTGACGTGCACGTAACTCTTTGACTACTCCTGTTTTTTCAAACTTACGTTTCAATTTTTTTAGGGCTCTGTCAATGTTTTCTCCTTCTTTAATGGGAACAATAATC
>JAQUHH010000294.1 GCA_028683685.1 Bacteroidales bacterium | reverse complement strand
TTGGCGAAAATGCCACCGGTCAACTTGGCGATGCCTCCAATGAAGATAGGGAAATCCCAGTATCGGCCATAGGCTTATCTGGAATAATTAGTGTTTCGGGTGGTGGCGACCAATTGGAAGCCCATTCCTTAGCACTAAAAAACGATGGAACAGTTTGGAGTTGGGGAAGTAATCTTTACGGTGATTTAGGAAATGGAAATACCATAAATACCAATGTTCCCGGGCAAGTTCTACTTCTCAATAATGTGACTCAAATTTCCGCTGGCGGCTGGCACTCATCCGCTTTAAAAAATGATGGCACAGTGTGGACTTGGGGATGGAATACAGACGGTCAACTGGGAGATGGAAGTTTTGTTGACAGAATCGTTCCTAATCAAGTTAGTGGATTAAGCGGTATTATTCAAATTTCAGCAGGAACATACCATATGCTCGCCCTAAAAAATGATGGAACGGTTTGGGCATGGGGCGACAATATCAGCGGACAAATTGGCGATGGTACAACGGTCGACAAAAATACGCCTGTTCAAGTTTCAGGACTGACAGACGTCGCTCATATTTCGGCAGGAAGATTCTTTTCTCTGGCCATAAAAAATGATGGAACTATATGGACATGGGGGGAAAACTTATACGGTCAACTAGGCATCGGTACGACCATTGACAGTTCAATTCCCATTCAAATTCCAAACATAACAGCCTCATTACCAGCAGTTGTTGCAACGGGTGCTTTCCACTGTTTGATTTTAAAAACAGACGGCACCGTAAGTTCTTGGGGACGCAACACTTACGGAAATCTGGGTGATGAATCCGTTGAACATCGCTTATCCCCAGTTCAAGTCATGAATATCACCAACGCAAAAGCATTGGCAGCAGGAACAAATTTTTCACTCTTTGTAAAAGAAGATGGAACTTTTTGGGGCTGCGGAAGAAATGCCAGTGGACAATTGGGTGATGGAACTTTTTTACAAAGAAATACCATTGTTCAGTCAACATATTTATGTACGGTTATGATACCACTTGAAATTTCTTCTCATGATTTTTCAAAATCTTTGAAAGTAAACATTTATCCAAATCCTACAAAAGACATCGTGTATATTGAAATAGAGGAAAATGCCAAAGTTGAAATCTCTAATTTACAAGGTCAAATTGTAAAAAAAGAAACACTGAATAGCACAACAAATTCTATTGATTTAAATGGAATAAATACGGGTGTTTATTTAGTTAAAGTGATGACAAAAGAGAAATTTATTGTGAAAAAACTGATTGTCAAATAGTCTATCTTTTAATCATACAGGCTTTTACTTAAAAGCAGGGGTTCTTTATTGAACTCCTGCTTTTTTTGGAGTGCTAAATAAAAATAAAAAAAAAACCATAGCCCTAAAACATTATTATTTAGTCAAATAAAAATTTTACCATCAAATATTTAAGAAGGAATATTTATAAAAATAAAAAAAAATCAAATTCATGTGAGTTAAAAGCTATATATTTGTAAAAACTTCATATAAAATGAATGAAGCAAACAAATAAAGAACTTCTAATTTGAACTCGCAAATACGAAAAATAAGATAATTGTTGACGACAAACGATATATTGTACTTGCTCTTTTTTTCTGCCAACCTGACCTTCATTGTTACAAGTATTTATGGTTGGTTGCTGAAAAGATTTTACGTGCCAAATGCGTATAAAGAGCATGTAGAGGAACTTTTTCCGGCACAACGTATTGTGGTCGCACTCTACCTAGCTCAGCTATTTGAAATCCCCTATCTACTTTTGATAGGTCATTCGGATGCTCTTTTTTATGTCAACGGAGTTGGTGTTATGGTCTATTGTTCGTTTACACTAATAATAGTTTGGGCATATTTTTTTCACAGAACATATACCAAAAAACAATTAATTATCTTTATGTTGCCTGTAATTATAACGGGTTTCATCCTCACACTGCCTTTGTTGGGATTAATTCCATTCTCTCCAATATTTCGGTATATAATGTTTCTGGCAGTTACCATTGTGAGTGGAATTTATGTCTTTAGGCTTATTCAATTTCGGCAATTACTTCATAAGCAAATCTTCGAAATAGACGAAGACGAATATTCTAACAAGAGCGACTTTCCTTTGCATTTTGCTCGAAACGTCGAATGGTTACCATTAATTGTATGTCTTTTTTTATACGCCTGTTTTATAATTAATCACGAAATCGCCAAAATGATTCGTGACATATTTTATAGTGCAGCAAGTGTTTGGTTTATTTTTCACACACTTAACCCCCACCGTACTCTTAGTTTTCCGAACGTCGAAGAGTTACGAAAAAGAGAAATTTTAAAAAGCCCAATGTCATTTTCCAGTAATCGTCTTACCGAGGAGCAAAGCAAAAAGATGGAAAATCAATTGCTTAATCTATTGCGAGAGGAAAAGACATTTCTCGAAGAACACCTTACCATGGCCGATTTGGCAGACAAATTAAATACCAACAAAAACTATTTAAGCGAAATTATCGCTCGAAGCGAATATCGTACATTCTACCACTTAATCAATACTTTCCGCATCGAACATGCGTGCGAAATAATAACCAAAAACCCAAAAGAGAAGCTGGAACAAGTAGCTATTTCATCCGGTTTTAGTTCGGGCAGCGCTTTTTCTCAAGTATTCAAACGTATTAAAAACATGCCTCCAAGAGAATTCGTTCAGCTATTGAAGATGAATGATATACACGAGAAATAAAAACGAAATACATGGAGAGTAAAACGAAATACATGGAGAGTAAAATGAAACACGCTCAATATTTAGGTACTTAATGGGCATAAGTCTAATTTTGTAAAAAAAATATTGCAAAATATAAATTAAAGTAAAAACATGAAAAAAGCCTTATTAAGTTTGCTGATGGGATTGTTGTTTATGACATTTTCTCATGCCCAAGAAAATTTTGCCAATCCAATTGTTATCGGGCAGTTAGATAGCACCTATGAATGTGGTGTAATTTATACGGATGCTAACAATACTTGTGCGTTTATAGATGATGTCCCTAACACATACAATTCTCCAGATGTCGTCTATCAATTCACACTGGCGAATCCAGGCAAAGTGAATATAAATACGTGCAATAATGCCACCAATTACGATTCATATTTGCGTTTGTATAATGAGACATTTAGTCAAATTGCCTTTAATGATGATGGAT
>JAQUHH010000293.1 GCA_028683685.1 Bacteroidales bacterium | reverse complement strand
TCGTCAAAAGTGGTGTACAAGGTTTTTTCTCCAAAAACTTCTCGACATTGATGGAGCTTGTTTTTTTGAACGACAATTTCGCTTGGGCGAAAACTTTGTACTAATTTGTCAATGTATTCATTAGAGCCTTCGGCAATATAAAATTCACCGGTGGAAATATCCAAAAAAGAGATGCCCGAAATTTTCTCGCCAAAATGAATGGATGCTAAAAAGTTATTTTGTTTTCCATCCAAGACTTTATCATTGTACGAAACTCCGGGTGTTACAAGTTCAGTAACGCCTCTTTTGACAATTGTTTTTGTCATTTTCGGGTCTTCTAATTGCTCACAAATGGCAACTTTTAATCCCGCTTTTACCAGTTTGGGTAAATAGGTATCCAAGGAGTGATGAGGAAATCCCGCCAATTCAATATAGGTGGCAGATCCGTTGGCTCTTTTGGTTAAAACAATTCCCAAAACGGTAGACGCTTTAATGGCATCTTCTCCAAATGTTTCATAAAAGTCGCCAATTCTAAACAACAACAAAGCATCGGGATATTTTGCTTTGAACGAATTGTATTGCTTCATTAAAGGAGTTTCGGAAGGTTTATTATCTGTTTTAGCCATTTTTCAAGGGTTCTTAATTGCTTTCTATAATTTGTCTGACTTCATTTTTTTTATTGATGCTCTTTTTGTAATTTTGCATAAAGCTACAAAAATATACAATTTTTTTTGTTTGTTTCTCATTTTTACCATTTCTAAATTTAGTTTTCAAACATTTTGCTAACAACATGTCCGAAAATAAGCATCAAAAATTAAGCATGGAAGCCCTTAATAGGCTTAATACAGATGAATTTAAAAGAATCAAAAAAGCACCTTTTGTGATTGTTTTGGATCATATCCGGAGCATGAACAATGTGGGTTCTTTTTTCAGAACGGCTGATGCTTTTGCACTGGAAGCCATTTTTTTGTGTGGAATAACGGCCACTCCGCCCAATAAAGAAATACACAAAACAGCTTTGGGTTCTACAGAATCGGTAGATTGGAAATATTTCAAAGAAACAACAGAGGCACTTCAGGAATTAAAAAACCAAGGTTTTTATCTTTGTGCCATCGAACAAGTTACTCAATCGGTTTCCTTGCAAGATTTTGATTTTCATAAACATGAAAAAATTGCTTTTGTTTTTGGAAACGAGGTTTTTGGAGTTCAAGAAGAAGTTATTGCGATGTGCGATGAATGCATCGAAATTCCGCAATTGGGTACCAAACATTCGCTTAATGTTTCCATTTCAGGAGGCATTGTGATGTGGCAGGCTTTCTCTAAATGGAACGAAAAAAACAGATAATACCTTTTTAAATACTGAAAAACCAAGCATCATGAATCTTATAAAAAACATTCAATCCCAAAACAAAGCTTTTGCGTTTATTATTGAATCTTTGGATTTAAAAACTACGATGGGGCGTCACTATATGCTTAATTTCAAGTATTTACGTCGCAGTTCTGAAATTCAAAACGAATTGGATTTGGTAGATCTTTTTTATCAAGCTTTTCAAAATGAAGCTCAGAAAGAAATTATTGAACGTGTTTTAATCAAGCTCGATCATGTGATGGATATTCGAGGTTCTGTAAAAAGACTTTCAGCCAGCATGGTGCTCGATGATGTGGAATTGTTTGAAATTAAACGTTTTTCTTTATTGATTAATGAAATTAATGCCTTTGTTGAAAGTTTGAATTTGAATTATCCATCGATGCCTTGTCTTCAAAAAGCAGTTGATGTATTAGATCCAGATAAACAGCGAATTGCCACTTTTTACATCTACTCTTCTTATGATTCTGAATTGGCAAAATATCGAAAATTGGCAAAAGAGACCGAGGATTCGGAACAAAAAGAGAGATACAATCAGCAGGCTCTTGAAATTGAAGACAAAGTTAGAATTCGAATTTGTGAACAGTTGATGGATCATAAAGAGGCTTTAAATTCGTGCTTGGATGAAGTTGCAACTTTAGATTTTGTTTTAGCAAAAGCTTTGTTGGCATTTCGATTAAATTTTAAAAAACCCATTATTAAAAAAGGACAAACATCCTACAAAGGCTTGTTTAATCCTTATGTAAAAGAAATTTTGGAAAAAGAGGACAAAAACTTTCAAGAGATTGATATTGAATTGTTTCAAAAACCTTGCTTGCTGACCGGTGTTAATATGGGTGGCAAAACCGTACTTTTAAAAACCTTGGGTTTGGCTCAATATCTTTTTCAATTTGGTTTTTTTGTTCCTGCCGAAAAAGCAGAAATTTCGCCCGTAGATTTTATATTTATTAGTTCTGGCGACCATCAATCGGAACTTACAGGCTTGTCATCCTATGCTGCCGAAATGCTTGTTATTAATGATATTGTAAAAGCGGCAAAATCGAACAAAAGAATTCTGGCCATTATTGATGAATTAGCCCGAACAACCAATCCTGTTGAAGGACAGGCTATTGTAAATGCAGCTCTTGAGATTTTTACGGAAAACCATGTAATGGCCTTGCTGTCAACTCACTATGGCGGGTTGAAGTTCTCGGGAAGACGATTGAAAATTAAAGGATTGTCTTTTGAAAGTTTAAAAGACAAAACACTCGATATCAAACGGATACAAGATGTGATGGATTATTCTGTTGTAGAAGACGACGGACAAGAAAATGTGCATCAAGCCATCGAAATAGCTTCTTTGCTGGGCGTTGATAAAGATTTATTGTACCGTGCTGATAAATTTCTCAAAGATAATTAAAGATTTGTTTTTGGCTGAATCCGTAGGATTCAAATATTTATAGAAAACAAAATATAATAACCATCATGCGACCCTGAATGGGTCGAATAATTTCAATGGGAAAACTAATTCTATAAATATGTAATCAAGTTTCTTTCGGGCAAAGAAAATGAAGCAAAAAAACAATTAAATAATCTGCTTAAATAATCTGATTTTCAGGCGTTTACTCCCTTTAGGCGATGCAGTGAGTCCCGATTCTCGGGATAGACTATGTCGAACTGATAGGAGCAATAAACGACTGAAAATCCAAATAAATCTTAAATCTGAACCACTATTGATTTTCAATTTGCATCACACACTGCCTGCAATTAAATTTCAATTTGAAAATATGCTGATTTTGCTGCAAATAAGCAGGCACTTTATCCGATTGAATAGAAGTATTTGGATATTTTTCACAATGTCC
>JAQUHH010000292.1 GCA_028683685.1 Bacteroidales bacterium | reverse complement strand
TCATCAATTCAGGCAGCTGAACTTGATGTTGCAAATGGCGAACTTATAGTAAAAGATAGAAATAAGCCTTTTGATATATACTTACCAAATAAATAAAATAATATAGAACTATGGAACACCTAAAAATAAAATATTTACTACCAGTTTTTTTACTGCTTTTCACTTCCTCCTTGTTTTCAACTGATAAAACTAAAATTGCTATACTTGACCGACCCAATATAACTTCAACAAATTCAAACTATATTCAAAATCGCAGTCCATTATTAACTCAGAACTTTATTAAACTTCCTGTGGGTTCTGTTAAGCCACAGGGTTGGTTGCTGCGTTATCTTGAACTTCAAAAAGAGGGCTTGACTGGACAATTAGGTGAAATAAGTGCTTGGCTGGAAAAAGAAAATAATGCATGGCTTGGAACTGGTACAGACTATGGATGGGAAGAAGTTCCTTATTGGTTGAAAGGTTATGGAAATATCGCCTATATATTAGATGATAAAAAAATGATTGAGGAAACTAAAACATGGATAGAGGCCGCTTTAAAAAGTCAGAGAGATGATGGTTACTATGGGCCCTATATTGAGAAAAATGGCAAGCCTGATGTATGGGGTAATATGATTATGAATTGGTGCCTGCAATCATACTATGAATATTCAAATGATAACCGAGTTATAGATTTGATGACTAATTATTTTAAATGGCAGCTAAACCTACCTGATGATATGTTTTTAAAGGATTATTGGGAAAATAGTCGTGGAGGCGATAATTTATTAAGTGTGTATTGGCTCTACAATATTACTGGAGATAAATTTCTTTTAGACTTAGCAGAAAAAACACATAAAAACACAGCCAACTGGAGACAACGCTCAACTCTTCCTAACTGGCACAATGTAAATATTGCACAAAGCTTCAGAGAACCAGCTACCTATTATATGATGTCGAAAGATTCAACTGATTTGCTTGCAACATATAATGTACACCATTTAATCCGCAATACATTCGGTCAAGTACCTGGAGGGATGTTCGGAGCTGATGAAAATGCTCGTATGGGTTATATTGATCCCCGTCAAGGAACTGAGACTTGTGGCTTTGTAGAACAAATGGCATCAGATGAGCTACTTCTATTAATGACGGGTGATCCATTTTGGGCGGAACATTGCGAAAATGTTGCATTTAATTCTTACCCAGCAGCAGTTATGCCCGATTTCAAATCTCTGCGTTATATTACATCGCCCAATCATGTTGTTAGTGATTCAAAAAATCATCATCCAGGTATAGATAATCGTGGTCCTTTTCTTGCAATGAATCCTTTTAGTAGTCGTTGTTGTCAACATAATCACACTCAGGGCTGGCCATATTTTACAGAACATCTAATTCTTGCTACTCCAGATAATGGTGTAGCAGCAGTAATGTATGGAGCTTGTAGTGCAACAGTAAAAGTTGCTAATGGTGGAACAGTAGAAATTGTAGAAGAGACTAACTATCCTTTTGAAGAGACAATCACGTTTACGATTAATCCTTCTAAAACTGTTAGATTTCCGTTTTGTACGTCTTCAAACTAAAGTTCACCATTAGGTGTTAAGTGTTTGACGCTTCAAAGTTAGTGAAATTGTGTCATATTTTTTGTTTTTAAAGTCCTCATTTTTTTTGTGAGAGGACGTCCAAAAACAAAAAATATTTAGTTGGTTTCAAAAGAATTATAAAGTTTTTCCCGCTCGTAATTCAGTCGTCTCTGTTTCATTGTTTTATCTTTTATTACCAGGCGTTGTTTCAATATTTGTTCACCACGTCCAAGATATACATCTTCGGGCGTGAGGTTATTTAGTGATTCGTGATAACGCTCAGTATTATAATAATGTACATACCTATCAATGGCTTGTACCAATTGTTCGGGCGAATAATAATTGTCCAAACAAACGATTGATTTTATCGATCTGTGATAGCGTTCAATCTTGCCTTGCGTCTGCGGATGAAGCGGTTTCCCATGAATTTGTTCTATTCCGTGTTCTTTGTTCAGATATTCCCCCAAAGCCTTGGCAATGTAGCAAGCTCCATTGTCAGACAAGAGTTTAGGCGGATTTTTTATGCCTATTTTGGCTTGTTTCATTGCTTTTCCTACGCATCGTTCGACATCTTCCGATTTCATGGTTGAACACAATTCGTGGTAAACAATATATCGGCTGTAATCATCCAGAATCGTTGATAGATAGTACCACCCCCATCCTTTTATCTTGAAATAAGTAAAATCCGTTTGCCACATTTCGTTCGAGAAGCGTGTTTTTGTATGAAATTCATCGGCCGCTGAAATAAAAACATGTGCCGCCGGAGGAATCAATCCTCTTGCTTTTAATATGCGGTAAACACTTGATTCAGAAATGTAAAACTGCTGTTCATCAGTAATCTTCACTGCCAGTTCCCGGGGTGATTGATCGGTATGCTCTAATGCTAGATTGACGATCAACTGACGTTCTTCATCCGGAATACGATTCCATTGTTGTTTGCTGCGTCTCTTGGGCCGCAAGCCATCGACACCATCCTTGTTATAAGCGTGATACCAATTGTAAAATGTGCGCTTATGAATACCCAACGAACGGAGTGATTTGTTTACTCCATCAGGAGCGTTAACGACCAAACGGATGATTTCCGTCTTTTCTTCTGCTGTAAGTCTCATGTATTTCTTCCATTTAAGGCTTAATCCAGCAGTGCTAAGCTTTTTTTTACAATGTCGTAGCGGATAACCAGATCGGCTAAAGACTCCTTCAAACGCGTGTTTTCTTTACGTAAATCATTGACTTCGTCTGAAGTGGCTTCTCTAGTCTCATCGCCAGAAAGACGCTTCTTTCCCGCCTCGACAAACTCTTTACTCCATTTATAATAAGTGGGCTGGGAAATGCCATACTTGCGACAAAGTTCTGCAATGGAAAGATCGGCACGCATCCCTTCCATAACAATCAGAATCTTTTGTTCAGAACTGTATACCTTCTGTGTCTGACGACGAATCTCCTTAATTAATTTTTCTGTGCCGGACTTGCTTGTTTTACTTGTTGTTTTTGAGGTCATAATGTAAATGTTTTGACGTGAATAAATATAATCATTTTTTATCAAAACACTTAACTGATTCGGATAACTAACGGTAAACTTTATGCTGAAGATTTACAATGGGGACCTCCAATGTGCTGATGAGTTTCTCGGGGCATGTTGAA
>JAQUHH010000291.1 GCA_028683685.1 Bacteroidales bacterium | reverse complement strand
TGAAAATATTGGTTTTATTGGTCGTGGCGAAGGTGCTTCAGCACAGGTTGTTGTTTTGCTGTATCGCTAAACGGATTCCTTATTCGCTTTCTAAAATATGTTTGGCTTCATTTATTTCTTTTAGAACATCCTCGTCTACTTTTGGATAAAAAATGTCAAGTGATTTTAGTTTCTCGAGAATAATATCTGCAACCGCAACTCGGGCATACCATTTTTTGTCAGCTGGAACAACATGCCAAGGGATATTCTCTTTTGAAGTTTG
This sequence comes from Bacteroidales bacterium, assembly GCA_028683685.1. Lineage (GTDB taxonomy): Bacteria > Bacteroidota > Bacteroidia > Bacteroidales > WCHB1-69 > JAQUGA01. The sequence continues at coordinate 2,937 of JAQUHH010000291.1, read as the reverse complement.
ATCTAGAATGTCTTGATAGCATTCCATATAGTCGTTCCAATATTGGCGTTCTTTAATATCGCTAACAGCAATTTTCCATTGCTTTTCTTGATTGTTTATCCGACGTAAAAAGCGTTGTTTTTGTTCGTTTTTTGAAATTTGAAGAAATATTTTAATAATATGCGTTCCGTTTTCAGTTAGATGTTTTTCTAAATCATTAATGGCATTGAAGCGATTTAGCCAAAATTGTCTTTCGTTTTTTGGGCTAGGCATTACAGGAAGCTTTTGTTTTGCAAGAATATCTCGGTGAACTCTGGCAATCAGCACTTCTTCATAATATGAGCGATTGAAAACTCCAATCATTCCTCTTTCGGGCAATTTATTATAACATCGCCACATAAAATCGTGATCTAATTCTGTCGAAGTGGGTGTTTTAAAACTGTGTACTCTCATTCCTTGAGGATTAATGCCCGAAAAAACATTTTTTACCAAACTGTCTTTGCCTGAAGCATCCATGCCTTGAATTACAACCAATAAGGCATGTCGGTCGTGGGCGTATAAAATGTCTTGAAGTTTTGAAAGTTCAGAGACCTTTTCGGACAAGTCCATAATTGCCTGAGGTTTATCTTTATCCTTATAATGTGCAGAATAATGAGTGTTTGTTTTTGAAATTTTGCTTTTAAACGGTTCGTGTATAAATGATTTCATGTAGCCTATTAAATAATGAAATGTAAAATATGTATTATTCTTTATGTGTACAAAAATAGTGTTTTTATATTTTAAGAGGTGTTTTTATTTTAAAAATGTGATTTTTTCTTTATATTTGTAAAAACATTAAATCTAATACTATGGAAAAGTCACCTTTATGTATATTGATGGTTTGTTTGGGCAATATTTGTAGATCGCCGATTGCCGAAGGAGTATTAGTGAAAAAGCTAAAAGAAAAAGGTTTGTATCACGTTGTTGTTGATTCTTGCGGTTTTGAAAAATATCACCTAAATGATATGCCGGATTACCGTTCTGTTGAAGTGTGTGCGAAAAATGATGTAGATATTAGTAAACAGCGTCAAAGATTGTTTAAAGTGTCGGATTTAGATAAATTTGATAAGATTTATGTGATGGATGCCTTCAATTATTCAGATGTGCTATTATATGTTCGCAATGATAGTGATAAGAAAAAAATTGATTTTATATCAAATGTTTTGACTCCTGGGAAAAATATTCCAGTTCCAGATCCTTTTTATGGGAGTAAAGATGATTTTAGAAAAGTGTTTGAAACCCTATCCGATTGTGCCGATGAAATTGTTGATAGAATTTTAAAAGGAAAGAATTTGTGATTTTGTTTATTTTATAAGTATAGTTTACAAGTATTTTATGGCGATAATAACCATAATAATCCATGAAAAAGTTTTGACTAATATTTATTTTTGAAAAAAAACGTACCTTTGTGCAATGAAAAATAATAAAACTATATATTATGAAAAAGATTATTAACACTCCTCTCGCTCCAAAAGCAGTGGGCCCCTACAGTCAAGCTGTTGAAGCAAATGGTATGATTTTTATTTCCGGTCAAGTTCCCATTATTCCTGCCGACGGAACCATTCCAGAAGGAATTGAAGCGCAAACGGAACAAGTGATGAAAAATATTGGAGCTATTTTGAAAGAAGCTGGTTTGGGATATGAAAATATTATAAAAACAACTTGTTTGTTGGATGATATGAGTAATTTTCAGGCAATGAATGGTATTTATGCCAAATATTTTCCGGAAAATCCTCCTGCACGTGCTGCCTTTGGCGTTGTAAAATTGCCTTTGGGTGTTATGGTGGAAATTGAATCTATTGCAGTGAGATAAAAAAAGAGGAGTTTTTACTCCTCTTTTTTTTAATGTTTTTAAGAAAAATATTGTTTTACTAAAACCACTTGTATTTTCGGAAGCTAATTATTGCAAATATTGAAATTAAACAAGTTACTACAATAATTCCAACAAAAGCATAATTATTCCTTTCCAAAAAGTTTGGAACGTTCATTCCATACAAGCTTGCAATAAGCGTGGGAATCATCAAAATAATGGAAATTGATGTCAAACGTTTCATGATCACATTCAGGTTGTTGGAAATCACAGAAGCATAAGCATCCATCATCCCTGTTAAGATATTGCTGTAGATATTTGTCATTTCTAAAGCCTGCCTAAGCTCAATGTCTACATCTTCAATTAACTCATCGTCGAAAGTATGCTTAAAATCTTTCAGGTTTTTAAGTCTATGTGCAAGAATATCATTTGCTCTAAGGGAAGTAGCAAAGTAAACAAGGCATTTTTCAATTTGAAAAAGAGTTTGTAAATCTTCATTTTTAATCGATTCTTCAAGTTCTTGTTCTGCGAGTTTTATATTTTGATTTATCTGTTTCAAGTATTTCATAAACCAAACACTAGAGGATAGATGAAGCCTGAAAACCAAATCGAAATTGTCTGTTTTAAGAATGTTTTTCCGTTTGGCATATTGAATAAAATCCGAAACCATTTCAGTTTTGTAGAAACAGATGGTGGTGAAATAAACATCATTAAAAATAATTCCCATGGGCACGGTCGAAAAAGGCAGTTTTGGATCATTTGTCTTCACAGGAACACGCAAAATGATAAGAAACCATCCGTCTTCGTATTCAATACGCGGTCTTTCATCAATGTCTTCAATGTCGTTGTAAAATGCTTCTGGAATTTTAATTTCGTTTAAAAGATAATCTTTGTCCGAACTTGTTGGCTCTTCTATATTAATCCATGCATCTTTTTGCCATTTGTCAGAATATTCAAGACCTTTTCCATTAATTAAATAGGTTTTCACGCAATTTCTCCTTCATAAATTTGTGAATAGAAGAAATTGGATGTAACTTCTACTCAGATTAGCAACTCGAATAATAATCGTCCATTTCTTGGATAATTTTTAAAATTTCTCGACAAATTTA
>JAQUHH010000290.1 GCA_028683685.1 Bacteroidales bacterium | reverse complement strand
TTTCGGCAAAAAACAAATCAATGCTCTCTTTGTTGTAATCTTTATACGTTTCTTGATGAACAACCGCTTCGATGGGCAAACGATCGGTCAAATCGGGCATCACTTTCGGATATCCAATAGTAAGAGTAATAATCGGCACTACACCTATGGGCAACTTAAAAAGATCAATAATTTTATCAGCCGTATACGTTGTTGTTCCCAAATAGCAAATACCCAACCCATGAGCTTCGGCAGCAACACAAGCATTTTGAGCAGCAATAACAGCATCAATCAACGCCCAATTAAATGATTGAAAATTATCATAAACAGGCTCTACACCGCGATATTCACACCATTTATTAAAGCGATTAAAATCCGCACAAAAAGTAAGCAACAAAGGAGCTTCCATGACCATTTTCTGATTAAAATGCAAAGGAGCCAACTGCTTTTTCATGGCTTCATCACGGGTGATGATAATGCTATACAACTGCATATTGCCCGTGGTTGAACCTCGAACAGCAGCAGCTAAAATATCATCCAAAACAGTTTGTGAAATTTCTTGATTTTTGTATTCTCGAATCGTTCGATGAGATAAAAGAGTTTGAATTGTTTCCATGAATTTATTCTTTTTCAATTATTGTAAACCGCTCATTTTCTGTTGGATAATAGAAAGAATAAGCTTGTCCTTTAAGAATATAATTACCCACATATCTAAATTGATAATCAGACAGATTTCTATAATAAGCAGTATACATATTAAGCATATGATTATAGAAATATTGAGCCATCATTTCGCCAGCAAATGCCGACATCGGCAAAATATGAGTCGTATCAATGTCGTCTCGCTTAAAACGAAACTCATATCCGCTTAAAGCATTATAAAAATGGCCTACAACTTCGTCACTGATAATATATGAAGCAAAAAGCACAACAGGCTTAGCAGTATCATTTATGGCTCTTGTTAACTCAAACCAAACATTAAGTGTTAACGAATTTATTTCCACTTCTTTATAAAGTTCCGTTTCGCTATCAATAGGTTCAGAATATGGAATCATTTGTTTCATTTCATCCATTTCCATTTGTGCAATTTTCAAAATATAAGCATTGGTATCGTTGGTATTAAAACCAACCATATTTTCAGGATCATATACTCTTAAATCACTCTCTTTTAAAAGATTAAGGAAGCCTGCATAAAATGTTTTTACAATTGAGGAGTCGGGAATTTTTTCCAATAACTGTGTATTCAAATTCCAAATAGTATCCTGCATTTCTTGCGGCAATTCCGTAAATTTGGGATATAAATTTTGAATGGTAGAGTTTGTTTTAAACACAACTTGATTGGGGATAAAAAGGACAGAAACCTGAGTCGATTCTCTAAACTTTTTAACGGCATAATATTCTGGCGTGCATGATTTAAAAACCATGGAACCAAGCATCAGAATAGAGACAAAAAACAGAACATTCCTTTTTTTAATCATTTTATGGACATTGAGTTTCTAATACTTTTTCGGCAAAACGTTTACCAAAATCTGCAAATATACTAAAATCTTTTTCTTGAGGTCTGAATTTTACGAAACAAGATTCTCCAAAATAAGTAAGTTTTAGATTTTCGATATTTCCTATTATATTTTTCTCCGCTTCGCCACTCCACCCATACGAACCAAATCCGGCGGCCAACTTAGACCTATCGCGAAGAGGCGACATCAATGCAAAACACATGTACAATTGTGGCAACATATTTTGGTTAATGGTCGGACTACCAAACAGATAAGCTGAACTGGATTCTAATTTATGTCCCAAAGTTTCCATGTCCATTTTTTCGATGTCACAAAAATCTACTTCTATGCCTTCTACTTCTTTGATGCCTTCCACAATTTTTTCTCCCAATTCTTTGGTAAAACCGTATGCAGAAACATAAGCCACCAATATTTTATTTTTCTGGCAGGTTTTCAGAGCTTCATTGGCATATTGTTCTGACAAATCTACGTAGCGTTTCCAATCATTGGTGAGCAAAGGACCGTGACCCGTGCAAATAGCATTAATTTCCAATGGACGAATTTTCTCAATGGCTTTGAGTAAAAATCGGCTAAAGGGTTTCAAAATTACATCAAAATAGTATTTAAAAGCTTCATCAAAATTGCCGACTTTGTTGTCGTACATTTCTGGATGGCAGTAGTGCGAACCGAAAGAATCACAGGTAAACAAGACTTTATCTTCAACCAAATAGCTATAAATACTATCGGGCCAATGTAAATTGGGAGCACTTATAATTTTCATGGTTTTGTTTCCCAAATCAATTTCATCGCCCTCTTTTACAATAATATGTGGAAATCCTTCTCCAATTTGGTCGTTTAAGTAGCGAATAGCATTTCCACTGGCTACGACTTTAGCATTGGGAGCAATGGCCAAAAGCTTTTTCAAACTTCCAGAATGATCAGGTTCTGTATGATTTACAAATATGTATTCGATTTCATCGAGAGCCACCACTTGTTTTATTTTTGCCAAATAAGTATCCCAAAATGATGCTTTAGCCGTTTCAACAATTGATTTCTTATCAGCATTGATAAAATATGAGTTATACGTTGCACCATGTTTGGTTTCCATAACGATATCAAACGTGCGAATATCTGGGTCTAAAACCCCAATCCATTGAACATCATCTGTAATCGGTAAAATCTTGTGATCCATTTTATTATTGTTTATCGTTTTAATAATTTTATTGTAGCAAAAATACAACAACTAAACGTTTGAGCCAATAAAATGTTTGACTAAAAACAAAGATTTTCTTAATAAAATTTAAAACAAAGAATAAAACCAACGTTGAAAATCGAGCTTAATATTTACAAAGAAATGACTTTTGCAAGACCGGTAAAGGGGTAACGGGGTAACTTAGTCACTTTCTTCGTTATCGCAAAAAATCAATTAATCAGCCGTTAGGGTTTGGTTACTCCCGAAAAATAAAAAATCTATGATTTTTATAATTTTTCGAGGAATTTTTAATCCTCGCTTGCGGGACTCGAATTGCTATAAAAATCAAAGATTTTTTAGCAATTCGGAACTGTCCACCTAGTTACTTAGTTACTTTCTTTCTCCACACCAATAAAGAACGAAAAATGCACTTTTCCGTAGTGTCTCATTTGGTAGAAGTTAGGATGTTTCGAGAAATCTTTTCTGGGGCCGTGTTCCATCACAAAAAAACCATCGGGAAGTAATAAATCTTTTTCA